>JBIIZX010000532.1:0-2512 GCA_044346055.1 Burkholderiaceae bacterium
TGATCGGAGCCGCGCATGCCTGATAAGCGCTTGCGCTGCATCTGCGCAAATCGGCCGCGCAGGATAGCGGGTCATAGAATCGGTCCCCTTCCCCGCCTTTGGCCACCCTCATGGCAGGCTCCAGCCGATCACTGATCACCGATCACCGATCACCAAGGTCTGATCACCGATCACGGCTCTACGACATTTCCCCCGCGGTGCGGCCCGGCTTTCCCGTCTTTCCCGGCGACACGCCGTTTGCGTTTCACTGGAAATGGGCGCTGGGTCCGCAGTGCCCGGTGAACGTGGCGGAGATCACCATGTCGCCGCACACCGGCGCGCACACCGACGCGCCGTTGCACTACGACGCAACCGGCGCATCGATCGCCGAGGTGCCGCTGGACACCTATCTCGGACCGTGCCGGGTGATCCATGCCATTGGCGTGCGGCCGCTGGTGACGGTTGCTCACCTGGCGCCGCATCTCGAAGATCTGCCGCCACGCGTGCTGCTGCGCACTTACGACAAGGCGCCGGTCGATCAGTGGGACCCGCAGTTCGCCGCCATCGAGCCGGCGGCGCTCGAAATGCTGCATGCCCAAGGCGTGAAGTTGGTGGGGATCGACACGCCGTCGCTCGACCCCGAGCAGAGCAAGACGCTGGACTCGCACATGGTGGTGCGCCGGCACGGCATGGCCATCCTCGAGGGCGTGGTGCTCGATGCGGTGCCCGCCGGGGACTACGAGTTGATTGCGCTGCCGCTGAAGCTGCAGGGGCTGGATGCGAGTCCGGTGCGCGCCGTGCTGCGGCCACTGTCTTGATCACTTCCCCCATGACGGCTGCCACGAAGGCGATAGGGCCAACACGATGAACCGTGACGATTGCACGGCACGCGACGCGGCCGACCCGCTGGCCGCGCAGCGGGCCGCTTTTGTCCTGCCGCCGGGTGTCATCTATCTCGACGGCAATTCGCTCGGCGCACTACCCGTCGCCACGGCCGAGCGCGTGCAACAGGTGGTGCAGCAGGAATGGGGCAACGGGTTGATTCGCTCATGGAACGCGGCCGGCTGGATCGATGCGCCGGTGCGCGTGGGCGAGAAGATCGCGCGACTGATCGGCGCCGCACCGGGGCAAGTGATCTGCGCGGATTCGACGTCCATCAACCTGTTCAAGGTGCTCGCGACCGCACTGAAGATGCAGGAGCGCCGCTCGCAGGGCGGCACGCCAGAGCGGCGCGTGGTCCTTTCCGAGCGCGGCAACTTTCCGACCGACCTGTACATGGCGCAAGGCCTTGTGGATCTCATTGGCGGGCACTACGAACTGCGCCTCGTGGACTTTGCCGAGGTATCAGCCGCCTTTGAGCAACTCGGCGAGCGCGTGGCGGTGCTGATGCTCACGCACGTCAACTTCCACAGCGGCGCGATGCACGACATGGCGGCATTGACCGCGCAGGCACAGGCCAGGGGCGCACTCACCGTCTGGGACCTGGCGCATTCGGCGGGCGCGGTGCCGGTTGCGCTCGATGCCTGCAAGGCGGACTTTGCGGTTGGCTGCGGCTACAAGTACCTCAATGGCGGGCCGGGCGCACCGGCCTTTGTCTACGCGGCGCAGCGCCATCTCGAAGCACTCGCGGACCTGCCCTTTGCGCAACCCTTGTCGGGCTGGCTCGGCCATCGCGCACCCTTCGAGTTCGTACCGCAATACGCGCCGGCTGCAGGCATTGGTCGCTTTACCGTTGGCACGCCTTCCATCCTTGCACTGGCCGCGCTCGATGCCGGCGTCGATACGGTGCTGGCGGCCAGTGTGCCGGCGCTGCGCGCCAAGAGCCTCGCGCTGACGGATCTGTTCATCGCACTGGTGCAGCAACGCTGCGGCGACTTGGGGTTGCGCCTGGTCACGCCGACCGATCACGCACGCCGCGGCAGCCAAGTGTGCCTCGCCCATGAGACAGCCTGGCCGATCATGCAGGCACTGATCGCGCGCGGCGTCATCGGCGACTTTCGTGCCCCGGACATCCTGCGTTTCGGCTTTGCGCCAGTGTATGTGACGTTTGCCGATGTGTGGGATGCGGTGGAGGCGCTGCGGGACGTTCTGGTCAACCAGAGCTACCGCGAGCCGGTCTTCCAAGCCACGCGCGCCGTGACATGACTTACGCACTGCGGCTGAACCTTGAGCGGGATAACGATGGCACGTGTCGCCTCGACTGCCAGGCCGACTACGACGGCTTCGCCGGCCGCGGCGAGGCCTGGTTCAACGCGGCAGAGATCGAAGGGTTTTGCGACACGCTCGAGTTGTATCCGCTTCCAGCGTCAGGCGTTGTGCTGACGGGTGGCTACGGAGGGTCGGCGGGCGAGCGCGTCGTCACCACAGAGTTGCGGGTGCTGCCAACCGACAGCGTCGGCGGCCTCGACCTCGTTGCCACGCTAGCCCGGATGTTTCACCAGTCACTGTTGTATGGGCCTGGTGGAGCAAGTGACCGTGCCATTTGGGCGTTTCTGATGGTGTAACCGGTGCATTGATGCGCTGCTGAGTCTGG
>JBIIZX010000534.1:0-2511 GCA_044346055.1 Burkholderiaceae bacterium
TGCCACCAGGACCGCGATGGCATTGGGCAGTGCGTGCGCGGGGTCGACGATCATCCAGCCGATCACGGTGGCGGCGGTGATGGCAAGCACCGCCCACAGGAACACGATGGCGACGCGATTGGCGGTTTCCACGATGCGCGGGCGGTCCTGCCCGGCCGCATCCACCAGCCGGCGCAAGGTCGCCAGCGACGTCGCCTCGCCGGCGCGCGTGACTTCCACCACCAGCGGCTGGTCCAGGTTGACGCTGCCGGCCAGCACCGCCATGCCCTCGCTCGTATCGAGCGGCGTGGCCTCGCCGGTGAGCCAGGCCTGCGACAGGCTGGTCGCGCCCTGCGCCACCACGCCATCGGCCGGCACCGTCTCGCCCGGCAACACCAGCACCTTGTCGCCGACGACGAGCGCGGAAGCGTCCAGGCTGTCATGCGCCTGCGAGCCCGGCCATGCGCGCAGCCTGAGAGCTGCCAGCCGCGTCTTGCGGCGCGCCTGCGCCACATGCTCGTGCGCGCGCCCGAGTGCCTTGGCCTGCCACCAGCGGCTGGCAAGCACCAGCGCGACGAACATCGTCACCGAGTCGAAATACACCGGGCCGTGCGCGGCCACTGTCGCCCATACGCTGGCCACGAACGCCGCGCCCAGGCCGAGCACGATCGGCAAGTCCATGCCGAGCACAGCCACGCTGCCGGCACGCAGCTGACTGATGGCGGCGCGGAAGATCGGCACCGCGGAAAACAGCATCACCGGCACGGTCAGCACCAGCTGCGCGATGCGCAGCAACTGCTCCACATCGGGAGAAATGTCGCCGGGCGCCGCTACGTAGGCCGGCACCGCCAGCATCATCACCTGCATCATCGCCAGCCAGGCGAGCAGCACCCGCGCCAGCTCAATGCGGCGCATGCGCGGCGCCAGTGCTTCATCTCCAGTGCGATAACCCGCGCGCTCAATGACCCGGCGCACCCGGTCTTCGGAGGTGCGCGCCGCGTCAAAGCTCACAAAGGCCCGCCGCGCCGCAAAGTCCACCTGCGCGCGCGCCACGCCGGGCTCGCGCCGCAGCTTGTGCTCGATCAGCAACGCACAGGCGGCGCACACCATGCCCGAGACATCCAGCTGGCACTGCGCCAGGCGCAGGTCAACACCAACGGGCGGCACGGCCTCGGCGACGGCTGCGTCGAGCAGCAGACGCGCGCGCCCACCCGCCTGCGCGAGGTAGAGCTGCTCGGCGATGAACGCACAGCCCAGGCAGCAGAACGCCTTGCGCTCGCGGCCGATGCGGCGCTCGACGACCTTCAGCCCTGCCAGCGCATCGCCACAGTGCGCACACGCTGCCGTGACGGCCTCACCGTCGGCGGCAGTTGCCACGATGGCTTTGCGGGCTCGGTCGGTCATGGCTCTGGTCAACTGGCGGCGTCGAAAGCCAAATGCAGCGGAAAATTGGACGGGCAAGGCCTCAACATACACCGTGTGCACCGTGCGATACGGCAACCGCGCACAGGCGCAAACGTCCGCCGCAACCCCTTGCCTGCACTGCTGCTACGCGAACAAAGCACACGCCGCGAAGGTTACGGGGGTGGTTACACGTCGCGTTGACTCACATCAACCGCCCGCTTGCGGTCGACTGATGACTCACTAGCGCCCGGCACCCCATTTGCACCCCTCGCCGGGCTTGCTGTCCCAGAGAAGCAACAGCGCTGCGAGGAGCCCGGCATCCGAGTACTTGGTCTCGCATGGCTGCCGTGCCGCCTGCGCGATGTCATCGCCCAGGCGTGCACGGCTGCCTTCCGGTGGCCGATCGGCCTGATGTCGATCACGTGGGTCGATCGTGCGACCGGCCTCCCTGGCCACGTGCTTGGCACTGTTCAGGATGTCGAGCACATCAGTCCCGATCTCGGGCGCGCCAGGCGGCTTTTCGTGGGTAGCAGTCGCTGCTTCTCCGCTGGTTTCTTTTGGCGTTGGCTGGAGCCGTGGCTGCACCGCGACGGTAAGGCCGACCTGTCGCTCAACGTTCGGCCGCCGCACGTTGGGTCGACTCGGACCGGCGATCGGCGAAACTGCCCGCTCCTGTGAGAGCACGCCGATAAGATAGGGCCTCGGCTCCGGCGGCGTCTTGGTCGATCGACCTTGATTCAACCAGAACAGCGCAAGGCCGTTGATCACTGCGCTCGCCAGGATGAACGCCGCTCGCGTGCGCCATGTCGATGGGCGTGCACTGCGAGCGACGCGATCGGCGATCGGCATGGCAGTCAATCAAGCGTCCGGCAGTGGAGTGCTGCGGAGCGTACGCCGCTGAACAAAGCCAGCGGATCCGATCGACCGGCAATCCGCGTGCTGCGCGCCTTTTCCACTTCCAAATCCTTAAGGTAACTTCGTCGTTCCCGCGAAAGCGGGAACCTAGCCCGGATGTTTCACCAGTCACTGTTGTATGGGCCTGGTGGAGCAAGTGACCGTGCCATTTGGGCGTTTCTGATGGTGTAACCGGTGCATTGATGCGCTGCTGAGTCTGGGTGTCAGCCGCGG
>JBIIZX010000533.1:0-2511 GCA_044346055.1 Burkholderiaceae bacterium
CATCGCCAACCGGCTCGGCGAGCTCAAGCCCGGCCGCGGGCTCGATCTCACGCCCGCGGTGGATCTCATCGTCGCGGTGGCGCGCACGCAGTTCGCCGCCATCCTGGGCAACGTGATGATTGCGCTGCCCACGGCCATCGCGATTTCGCTCGCGCTGGCGCAACTGCGCGGCGCGCCGATCATCGATGTGGGCAAGGCAGCGCATCTGCTCGACGACCTCGATCCGCTTAGCTGGCTGCCGCTGTACGCCGCCATTGCCGGCGTGTTCCTGTTTCTCTCCGGCGTGCTCACGGGGTTCTTTGACAACTGGTCCACCTACGCGCGCCTTGGTGCGCGCATCGAGCGCTTGCGCTGGCTGCGGGCGATCCTCGGCGTGGCGCACAGCCAGCGCATCGCGCGCTATGTCGAGGAGCATCTGGGCGGGCTGATGGGGAACTTTCTGTTCGGCTGCATGCTTGGCTCGGCCGGCACGGTCGGGCTCATCCTTGGCCTGCCGATCGACATCCGCCACATTGCCTTTGCCGCCGCAAACCTCGGCTATGCGCTGGTCGCGTTCGACTTTGTGCTGCCGTGGCCTGCACTGGCCTGGGCCGCTCTGGGTGTGGCGCTGATCGGCGCCATCAACCTCACGGTGAGCTTTGCGCTGGCGCTGTGGATGGCCTTGCGAGCCCGCGGCGTGGTGTTCACGCAGACCGGCCCGCTGCTCGCCGCCCTGTGGCAGCGCGTGCGGCGCGAGCCCGGCAGTCTCTTCACGGTGGGGCGGCCTGCGGCTGCCGATCCGACCACCAACGCTTGAGCGACTGGCAGTCTGTCTGCTGAGGTAGCAGCGGGCTTTGTCCGGAAAACGCCTGCTCTTTCGCGGGCTGCAGCCTCGCTGCCCGCGTAACTTGGGCCGCTCTCCCTGTCCTCGCTGCGCTCCACGCAGAGAACCCCGCCGATGCCCGATGCCGACCGACCACTGGTGCTCGATGAGCTGATGGCCGCTGTGCGCGCCCACGGCGGGCTGCCGTCGTTGGGCCACACGCTGGGCAAGCTAACGGAGCTGCTCGAAGGCGACAATGACGCCGTGCACGACCTGGCGGACGTCATCCTGGCCGACGTCTCGCTGACCCAGCGGCTGCTGCGCCTGGCCAACACGGTCCCGTATCGCACCGGCCCGCAGGTCGTCACCACCGTGACGCGCGCCATCATGCTGCTCGGCTTCAACCACGTGCGCGCGGTTGCCACCTCCCTCGTCTTGCTCGAAGGCCTGCTGGGCCCGGACAAGGAGCGGCTGCGCAGTGAATTCCACCGGGCGCTGCTGGCCGGCTGTCTGGCCCGCGAGCTGCTGCCCAAGGCCGAAGGCGAGGAAGCCGGCATTGCCGCCATGTTCCGCCACGTCGGCCGCCTGCTGGCTGGCGTGTTTGCGCCCGACAGCTACGCCGCGGTGCGCGCGCTCATGCAGCAGGAGCGCCTCAGCGAGACAGCGGCGGCGCGCCGCATGCTGGGCCGCAGCTTTATGAGATCACCGACGTGATGCTGCGCGAGTGGCGCCTGCCCGAGCGGCTGGTTGCGCATGTGCAGCCGCTGCCCCCGCGCATCGAGACGCCCCATGCGCTGGCCGAGCGCGTGCGCCTGGCCGCCCATTTTGCCGATGCGCTGGCCGGGGTCGTGGCTGACCCGCAGTCAGAGCGCGCCACGCCGGGCCTGGACGACGTGCTCGACCGCTTTGCGCCGGCCTTTGCACTGGAGCGCGAGCAACTGGTCGAGATGCTGCGGCGGGCCGGCGAGCGCACGCGTGAGTTTGAAACCGCCTTTGGCCTCACACCCAGCGGCACCCCAGTCGAGCGCCTGCTGGCCGCGCTGCCGCAGGAGGTGGAATTGGAAGCCGCTCCCGTGGAGGTGAGCACCGCGCGTGATGCGGTCGGTCGTCCGAGCAACGCACGCGAAGTGCTGCTGGCGGGCCTGGCCGAGGCGACCGAATGCCTGGCACGGGCCGGAGGCTCGGACCTGAACACCGTCGTGCGTGTGGTGCTGGAGGCGATGTTCAGCGGGCTGGGCTACGCACGCACAGCCTTGGTGTTGCGAGATCAGGCCAGCGGCCTGTATCGAACACGCGCCGGCTTTGGCGAGCCCAAGGCCCAGTTCTCGTTCAGCACCCAGGGTGAGCCGAATCTCTTCTCAGCGGCCTTGACCCAGGGCCGTGACCTGCACATCGCCGACGTGCAGGCCGAGCGCGTGCGGCTCACGCTGCCCGACTGGTTTGCGCGCGACTTTGCGGCCACGCGCAGCTTTGTGCTGATGCCGCTGGTGGTCAACGAGCGCGCGATCGGCTTGTTCTATGCCGACCGGCGCTGCGTGGACGACCAGGGCCTGAGCGGCGAGGAACTGAACCTGCTGCGCTCGCTGCGCAGCCATGTTGTGATGGCGATTCGAAGTCGGTGAGGCGGCGACGCGCGCGCTCCGTAAGCGGACGTTGCGAAGTACCGAGTTCGACCCCGAGCAGTCCTACAAGTTGCGTGATTCGATGCC
>JBIIZX010000535.1:0-2510 GCA_044346055.1 Burkholderiaceae bacterium
GCCTCGTCCGCGCCGCATGCAGTCGCGGACGAGGTCTGGCGGCGCCTCGATTGAGCGCATCGGGTCAAGGTGAGTGGTCTCGCCGGTCAAGTGACCGCGAAATGCACCAGCGATCTTGCTGAGATCGCTCTGGCCATGAGCTGCCACATGGATGCTGACGCGCCAGAAACCGCCTGCCACGGCGGCCTGCAGGCGCCGCAAGTGCTGGTCGGCCGCATGTTCGCACGCCTCGGCAATTGCGTCGAGGCGTTCGCTGCTCAGGCCGGATTGACTCGTAGTGCTCCAATTGGCCTGCACCGTGTCCGTAGGTCCGACGCCACCACCCCCGGTAAAATAGGCACCTGCCTGCAACAGGCCGGCGAATGGTCCGAGGAGGCGAAGACCAGTTGTGGCCGCTATGTTGGCAAGCCTGGAGAGACCCAAGAGGTTGCTGGGTCGCTGGAGAAAGGACGTCGGCTCGCCGCTGTCCTTGGTGCACGAGCTGCCGCCGCCCACGGTACGGCTGCGGCTCGATGTCTCAGTCTGCCGTACGAGGCCATGCAATTCCGATCGTATGTGTCGCAGTGCATCAATTGATCGTTCCAGTTCTTCCCGATCAAGGGCCCCTCGTCGTTTCGTGTGGAATCCAACAGTCAAAATCATCGCTCGTCGTGGAGCCCTGTGGACATGTGGGCAGGCTGCGTTTGAGCCTGTCCACATGTCCACAGGGCGGTCTTGGAGAGTGATGCCGTGAGTGTTGGGATCGAGGCCTTGTTCACCAGCGCGCTGGGGCTGAAGGCGCCTTGGGTGGTGCGCGATGTGCGGCTGGACACGGCCAAACACCGCATCGATTTCGATGTCGAGTGCAAGCCGTCGTTGCTGGCCTGCCCCGCGTGCGGTGCGGCTGCGCAGAAGGTGCATGACCGGCTGACGCGTTCGTGGCGACACCTGGACTTCTTCCAGTACGAAGCCTGGCTGCATGCCGATGTGCCGCGCGTGGCGTGTGGGGCCTGCGGCAAGACCACGCAGATCGGCGTGCCGTGGGCTCGCGAGGGCAGCGGCTTCACGCTGCTGTTCGAAGCCCTGGCGCTGACGATGTGCCGAGACTTGCCCGTGCGCCAGGCGGCACGGGATCTTCGCGTGCGCGACAAGCAGTTGTGGCGCCGTATCGAACACTACGTGACCGAGGCCCGCAAGAAGCAGGACATGCGCCAGGTGCGCATCGTCGGCATCGACGAGACCAGCCTGCGCCGCGGGCAGGACTACGTTACCGTGGTGCACGACCTGGACGCCAAGCGGCTGCTGTTCTGCACCGAAGGGCGCGATCACACGACGATCCAGGCCTTCGCCCAGGATCTGCAGGCCCACGGCGGGCAGGCCACAGCCATCGCCCACGCCTGCATGGACATGAGTGCGGCCTACCTCAAGGGCGTCACTGCCTGCTTGCCGGGCGCGCTGGTCAGCTACGACCGCTTTCACGTCGTCAAGCTCGCCGGCGAGGCCATGGACGAGGTGCGCACCGACGAATGGAAGACCGAGAAGGCGCGCGTGCAGGCGGCGCTTGGTGAGCTGACGCCCCAGGAGCGCCGCTCGATCCTCTGGGCGATGCGCAGGAACCCCGCAGCTGGTCGACCACGCAGACCGAAGCCATGCACTGGCTGCAGCGCGCCAACCTGAAGACCGCGCGCGCCTGGCGGCTGAGGATGGCGCTGCGCGCGGTGTTCGCCAACGCCCGCAGCCACAACCAAGCCGAGCTGGCCGGTGCCGAGCTGAAAGCCTGGCTGTCCTGGGCGCGGCGCAGCCGGCTGGAACCCTTCAAGCGCCTGGCTGCCACGCTCAAGGATCACTTCGACGCGGTCGCGCGCGGCATGCTGGACCACCGCAGCAACGCCTTCGTCGAAGCCATGAACGGACTCATGCAGCAAGCCAAGCGCGCGGCGCGTGGCTTCAGGACAGCGGCCAACTTCATCGCCATCGCCTATCTGCGCCTGGGCAAGCTCACCCACTTGCCCGCATCGCCGTTCGTGCCAGCCACAGCGCTCTCAGCGGGTGTCACCAGGCATCAGATGTGACGTCAAGTTCCACACGGAACGGCATAGAGCCCGATCAAGTGGCTCGGCCACGATCGACAATTGGAAGGCCGACCCACGCGCCACCTGCAGCACGCTATCAAGGCTTGGCGGCGCCGTCGCATGGCGCGACGAAGGGATCCCCGTAATCACCGCAAAGTTTGAGAAATCCTCAAGTCTGTCCTCGCCGACATCGGTAGCGTCCGTATCCGCCTGGAATGCGAGCCCTGGCAGCGCTGCCTGGAACGCAGCAGTGACATGGTCCAGGCGATCACCAGTTGAACCTCTTGCTCCTGGCATTCGTCGCACGCCAAGAAAGAGACGTTGGCGATCGGCTTCGCCCTTGACGACCAGAATCAGTGAGTGGCCACCCGAGTTCGACACCAAAAGCCGAGTTCGAGCGATTTTCTCGCCCCGGCGCCAATGTAATCAACAAGTTAGCGCTGCAGCGCCAGTTTTTCT
>JBIIZX010000115.1:0-8514 GCA_044346055.1 Burkholderiaceae bacterium
CGGCGACGCCGACGTAGTGGTCGGAGGACCACCATGCCAAGCCTTCTCGCAGATGCGGAATCACTCGCGCATCATCGATGACCCGCGTAACTTGCTCTATAAAGAGTTCGTCTCGATCGTTGCAGATGTGCTGCCGCAGGCGTTCCTCTTAGAGAACGTCACCGGCATTGATCAGATGGGGTTTCGCGAACAAATCAGCGCGGACTTAGAGTTGGACGGTGAGTATCTTGTCTCGCCGCAGGTAATCGACGCTGCGGATGTTGGGGCACCACAGACTCGCAGTCGGCTGATTTTCCTCGGCATCCGCAAGTCGCTCGGCGTGAGCGCTCCTGTGGTCGTGCACAGCGCGGCTTCGGCTCTGATTCAGCTTGCACGGCGCCAGAGCCGCGGCAAAGTTCGGTATGAACTCGAACTGGTTGAAAACATGTTCGATCGGACTCTTCGACAACGGCTCGACGACCCCGATGACCTTAGTCTCGTGTCGGCCAGTCAGGCGCTGTCCGACCTCGAAGGGCTCCCTTGGGACCTCCGGGCCGACGTGTTTCCGTATGGCAGCCTCGCTGAGCCGCTGTCGGCTTACCAGCGCGAAATGCGCGAAGGTGCGGGCGACGATGCGACCAACGTCCAGTTGCCTCGCATGCGCGACGACACACGGCTGCGGCTAGCGCAAGTGCCGCCCGGTGGAAATCATCGCGACCTGCCTAAGGATTACCTTGTCCGAAACATTACCGGTGAGAAGTGGGGGCCGGAGAATGGCACCGGCCTGCTGTCCCGGCGCCACTACTACGCATACCGTCGGCTCCACCCGAGTATCTGGTCGTGGACGCTCAACACAAAGGCCGACTCTGTGTACCACTACGCACTTGGTCGGTCCCTGTCGGTGCGCGAGTTTGCGCGGCTTCATTCATTCCCAGACCGCTTCGTGTTCTCAACTGATCCTCGACCTGGCCCTCTCCCGGGTCGCCATGATGGTGGCGCGGCTCACTCTCGTTATCGGCAAGTGGGCAACGCCGTGCCGCCCTTGCTCGCTCGAGCGTGTGCGACCGCAATTGCTGAACGGCTGCGCGGTGCCGATTCTCTCCAGCGTGCGGCCGCCTAATGGCTACGGCTGCCGAGCCACCGAAGCCCCGACCATTCGGAGCGGCTAACCGTCAGCGCCTACTGAATCAGTTTCTCGAAGACAATGACCCAGCACAGTCGCTGCCTCGCTGGGCTCTCATCTATCGACTACTGTTGTGGGTCGATAAGACCACCGGGCTCGGGCACTGCTACGAGAGCGACAAGTCGCAGCCTGGCCGCCCTTGGTATCCCCGCAGCCTGCGATTTCACGACTGGCTAGCGCGCTCCTTGATCGTTGAACCCGCAGAAGTGCACTGGCAGATCGGCTGGCTATTCAAGAAGACTGCCGACGAGTATGCGGCGGCGGTACTGCGGGCACATAAGGCACGACTGCTAAAGGCGGCCGGGCAGTGGGGGCCCTACGATGGGCGAGGCTTCCCGCAGCCCGGCGAAGACCCTATCATCGTCGAGATCATTCGCGAGACGCTCGGCAACCGCCTGCTTGAGCAGCCTTCCGCCGAAGAATGGCGAACGCTGACCCAGCGCATTCGCGAATCTATCGCTGTCGAGAACAAACGAAAGAATTTGCTAGGTGAAGGCTTTGAGGACGTGCTCGCCGCGGTGATCAATCGCGTAGCTGGCCGGGGAGACTTCCAAGCCTTTGCGCGTCAGCCGCTACATCTTGTGCCGGGGTTCGCAAACCAGCGCACAGGGGAGAAAGTCAACAAGGTCGATCTCGCCCTCGTCGGCTCCGGTCTCCGTCGGCCTTCCCTAATCACCGTGAAGTGGAGCATCCGCGCCGACCGCGAAAAGCAGTTTCCCGCCGAGTTCACGACCTACGTCCAAGCGCAATCTGGCAACTCGCCCTTCAACTACACCCTCATTACGAACGAGTTCGATCCAGCACGGCTTGTGCGCGCATGCGAGTCAATGGCAGCTAACAACTATCTGTTCACTTCAGTCGTACACATCAACTGCGAAGCGGTGCGCGAGGTGTACGGGCAGACTCCGGAGCCCCGCATGCTCGAAGTCCTGCGCTTCATGGACGTAGGCAGACTCCTCGGCTTCGATGACTGGCTATCCGGCCTCAACACAGCCGGGCACACCGCGTAGGCAAGTGATTGGCATCGTTGCGCCTGCATGACCACGGCCGGTACGCCGCAGCCCGCGAACCTCGCTTCAGCGGCTACTCCTCCTCGTCGCCGTCCCGCTTCGCCTTGAACTCCTGCATCAACTGCTGCTGCACTGCCGGCGGCACCGCTTCATAGTGGGCCAGTTCCATCGCGTAGCTGCCCTGGCCCTGCGTGATTGCCTTCAGGCGGCCGGCGTAGCCGTCGAGTTCGGCCAGCGGCACGATGCCCTGCACGACCATCATGCCGCTGGCGAGATTGCCGGTGCCTGTGACCTGGCCACGGCGCGATGACAGGTCGCCCGTGACATCGCCCATGTGTGCATCGGGCGTCACGATCTCAACGTTGACGATCGGCTCCAGCACGGTCGGCCGCGCCTTGGCCAGCGCGTCGAGCATCGCCTTGCGTCCGGCGCTCACGAAGGCGACTTCCTTGCTGTCCACCGGGTGGTGCTTGCCGTCAAAGACGATGACGCGCAGGTCCTGCAGCGGATAGCCCGCCACCGCACCGGTGGCGAGCACCTCACGCACGCCTTTTTCCACCGCCGGAATCAGGTTGTGCGGGATCACGCCGCCTTTCACATGATCGACGAACTCAAAGCCCACGCCGCGCGCCAGCGGCTCCACGCGCAGGTACACCTCGCCGAACTGGCCCGCACCGCCGGTCTGCTTCTTGTGGCGGGCATGGCCCTCGGCCGGCGCCGCGATGGTCTCGCGGTACGGCACGCGCGGCGGCCGTGTGATCACTTCGAGCTTGTATTGCGTGTTCATGCGCTCGAGCACGCTGCGCAGATGCAGGTCCGACAGGCCGCGGATCACGGTTTCGTTCTGCCCGGCGTCGTGCTCGATGGCAAGGGTCGGATCCTCGGCGCCGATCTTGGCCAGCACCTCGTAGATGCGCCCCTCGTCGCCGCGCCGCTTGGGCTCGATCGCCAGGCCGAACATCGGCTTGGGGAACTCCAGCGGCACCATGCGCACGAAGTCTTCGTCATGCGAGTCGTGCAGCACGCAGTCGAACTCGATCTCCTCGACCTTGGCCACGGCACCGATGTCGCCCGGCACCAGTGCCGCCATCTCGACCGTGTCCTTGCCCTGCAGCACCAGCGGATGCGCGACCTTGAACGGCTTCTTGCCTTCGTCCGCGCGGGTGCCGACAAACAGCTGCGTGTCGCGCGTGATGGTGCCCTGGTGGACGCGAAAGATGCCGATCTTGCCGATGTACGGGTCGTTCACAACCTTGAACACATGCGCCAGCACGTGCTTCTTGGGATCGGGCTCGGCCCGGAACGGCGCAGCGTCGGCACCAGCGCCCTGCTTCTCGAACATCGCCGGATTGCCTTCGGTCGGATTAGGCAGGTGCCGCACCATTGCATCGAGCAGGTCCTGCACGCCCGCGCCGGTGCGCGCGGAGACAAAGCACACGGGAATGATGTGGCCTTCGCGCAGCGCTTTTTCCAGCGGACCGTGCAGCGTGGTCGGATCAACCGCGCCTTCTTCGAGATACTTCTCCATCGCCGCGTCGTCGACCTCGACGATCTGCTCCATCACCTGGCGATGCACATCGGCCACGCTCGAAAAGTCAGCCGCACCCTCGTCCTTGTCAAAGCAGTCGATCACGCGCTTGGCCCCATCGGCCGGCAAATTGATGGGCAGCACCTCCGGGCCAAAGGCCTCGCGCAACTCTTCGAGCAACCTTGGCAGATCGATGTTCTCGTGATCGATCTTGTTGACCACGATCACGCGGCACAAATTGCGCTTGCGTGCCCACTCCATCATGCGGCGCGTCACCAGCTCCACGCCGCCGGTGGCGCTCACCACCACCATCACGGTTTCCACCGCATCGAGTGCGCCCAGGCTCTGGCCGAGAAAATCGGGGTAGCCCGGCGTGTCGATCAGGTGGATGCGCGCATTGATGGGGCCTACGGCGTGGTCACAGTGCACGACGCTGGCGCGCAGCGAATGCTGCACCGACTTCTCCTGCGGGTCATGGTCGCTGACCGTGGTGCCTTTTTCAACCGCGCCGGCCGCGCTGATCATCTTGCTCTTGACCAGCAGTTGCTCCACCAGCGTGGTCTTGCCTGCCGCCCCGTGGCCGACGACGGCCACGGTCCTCAGTGCCTCCGTTGAAAATTGACGGTTTGCCAACATCGCTTTCCTCCTGCGCTTGCATGCGCTTGGTCTCGTTGCATGTTATGCCCGGCGCATGGGGCAGGAACACCGCCGCGAATGCGTTCGGATTGAGCGGGAACAAAGACATGGCGCCTGCAGTTGCCGCAACGCAAAGCGCGGCTTGACCACGACGGCGCATGGCCGGCGCGACGCAGGCCGGGAGTACGATCACCGGCTTCAGGTACAAGAAGACTCAGGCACAAGAAGACCCCATGAGCAGACCGGCGCCGCACATCGTTGCGCCAAGCCGGCAACGCTTGCCCGCATCAACGTGACAGATCCCGCGCTCAATGACGGACGCTGACGCCGCTGTAGCCGCCGCAGCCCTGCCACCAGCGCACGCGCGCGTGGTGATCATTGGCGGCGGCATCATGGGCTGCTCGGTCGCCTATCACCTGGCGCATCTCGGCGTCACCGACATCGTCCTGCTCGAACAAGGCCGGCTCACCTCCGGCACCACCTGGCATGCCGCCGGGCTCGTGGGCCAGTTGCGCGCGCACGAGAGCATGACGCGGCTCATCCGCTACTCCACCGACCTGTATGCACGGCTGGAAGCGGAAACGGGACTTTCAACCGGTTGGAAGCAATGCGGCTCGCTGGCGGTGGCGCGCAGCGCCGATCGCATGGTGCAGCTGAAGCGCACCGCGGCAGTGGCGCGTGCCTATGGCGTTGACTGCGATGTCATCAGCGCCGCCGAGGCCGGCGCCAAGTACCCGATCATGGAGACCGCCGATCTTCAGGGCGCGGTGTGGCTGCCCGGCGATGGCAAGGCCAATCCGGCCGACCTCACCATTGCGCTGGCCAAGGGTGCGCGCAAGCTGGGCGTGAAGATCTATGAAGGTGTTACAGCGGGCGCGTGCGAGGTGACCAGCACCGACAGCGGCCGCGCGGTGCGCGCGCTGCAGTGGCGCAGCAAGGCGGGCGCGCATGGACACAATGAGGGCCGCATCGAGGCCGAGACCGTGGTCCTGTGCGGCGGCCAGTGGTCGCGCGAGTTTGCGCGTCGCATTGGCGTGGCGGTGCCGCTGTTTTCGTGCGAGCACTATTACATCGTCACCGACCGCGTGCCCGGCGTGTTCCCCGACCTGCCCGTCATGCGCGACCCGGACGGCTACATTTACTTC
Source organism: Burkholderiaceae bacterium (assembly GCA_044346055.1). Lineage (GTDB taxonomy): Bacteria > Pseudomonadota > Gammaproteobacteria > Burkholderiales > Burkholderiaceae_F > JALHMQ01. Next base: position 5,482 of record JBIIZX010000115.1, read on the forward strand.
AAGGAAGAAGTCGGCGGCCTGTTGATGGGCGGCTTCGAGCCGGAGGCCACACCCTGGCTGCAAAGTGCGGCGCATCGTGGCGGCATTCCGGAGAATTTCGAGTTCCAGCTGCTGCCTGATAACTGGGACGCGTTCGAGATCCTGATGGAAAACGCCATCGTGCGCGTGCCGGGCATGGCCAACGCACAGGTCAAGCAGTTCTACAACGGGCCCGAGTCGTTCACCGCGGATAACAACTTCATCCTCGGCCCCGCGCCGGGCTTCACCAACTTCTTTGTCGGCGGCGGCTTCAACTCGATGGGCATTGCCTCCAGCGGCGGCGCCGGCAAGGCACTGGCCGAGTGGATCGTGCAGGGCGAGCCCACGCTGGACCTGTGGCCGGTGGACATCCGCCGCTTTGCGCGCTTCAACGCGAATGAGAGCTGGCTGCCCGATCGCATCAAGGAAGTGCTGGGCCTGCATTACAAGATGCCCTGGCCCAATCGCGAGCTGGAAAGCGCGCGGCCGTTCCGTCGCTCGGCGCTGTATGCGCACCTGAAGGCCGCGCACGCCTGCTTTGGCTCCAAGATGGGCTGGGAGCGCGCCAACTTCTTTGCGCCCTCGGCGGCCGAGGCCAAGATCGAGTACGGCTGGGGCCATCAGAACTGGCATCCCTGGGTGGCCGAGGAGCATCGCGCCTGCCGCGAGGCGGTGGCCGTGTTCGACATGAGCTCGTTTGCCAAGCTCGTGCTCAAGGGACCGGATGCAGAAAACGCGCTGCAGTGGTTGATTGCCAACGAGGTGCCGCAGCTCATTGGCGAAAGCGCCGGCCAGACGATTTACACCGCCTTGCTGAACGAGCGCGGCGGCTACGAGAGCGACTTCACCGTCACGCGCACCCAGGCGCAGGAGTTCATGATCGTGACCGGCAGCGCGCAGGCGGTGCGCGATCGCGACGTGATCGAGCGCGCGCTCGCCGCCATGAGCGCGCCGGGCCACTCCAAGGGCAATTCCGCGAGCGCGCAGCGCGAAGCCAGCCCGACTCTGTCGCGGCCGCGTTGCGAACTCTTCGACGTGACGCCGATGTTTGCGATGTTCGCGGTCATGGGCCCGCGCTCGCGCGAACTGCTGCAGCGGGTCTCCACTGCGCGCTTTGACAACGCGTCATTCCCGTTTGGCACCAGCCAGGAGATCGACCTGGGCTACGCCACCGTGCGCGCCACGCGAATCACCTATGTGGGCGAGCTCGGCTGGGAGCTGTATGTGCCGGTGGAGTTTGCGGTCGGCGTGTACGAGGCGCTGGTGGCCGCTGGGACGGAGCTGGGCCTGCCGGGCGGACTGAAGAACGCCGGGTACTACGCAATCGACTCGTTGCGCCTGGAAAAGGGCTATCGCGCCTGGGGCCGAGAATTGAGCCCCGACATCAATCCGATCGAGGCCGGGCTCGCGTTTGCCCTGCGCAAGAGCGACGCACCCTACCGCGGGCGCGAGGCCGTGCAGCGCATCCGGGCCGAAGGCGTGAAGCGGCGCGTGGTGTCGCTGGTGGTCGATGCACCCCACACCAACCTGTGGGGCGGCGAGCTCATCCTGCGCGACGGCGCGCCGGTGGGCTTCGTCACCTCCGCCGCCTTTGGCCACAGCATCGGCAAGCCGGTCGCGCTCGGCATCGTGACGCGCAGCGATGGGCTGGCCGATGCGGCATGGATCGACGGCGGCGCGTACGAAATTGATCTCGCCGGAGAGCGCTATCGCGCGCAGGTGTCGTTGAAGGCGCCGCATGATCCGGAGAGCAGGCGCGTCAAGTCGTGAAGAGCGCCCCTCACCCCAACCCTCTCCCCGCTGATGCGGGGCGAGGGAGCAAAACACCGCCGAGCCGCCTCCGCCAGCGGGCGCGGTCCGGTCCCCTCTCCCCGATCACGGGGAGAGGGTCAGGGTGAGGGGCCGGACGAGGTACACGACTTCTGGACTCAACCAATGGAGAACATGACGTGCTGATCGGCGTCCCAAAAGAAATCAAAGTCCACGAATACCGCGTCGGCATGACGCCCTCATCAGTGCGCGAGGCGGTAGCCCACGGCCATCAGGTGCTGGTGGAGACCAACGCCGGGGGCGGCATCGGCGCCAGTGACGAGGACTATCGGCGCGCTGGCGCCAGCATCGCGGCCAGCGCGGACGACGTGTTCGCGCGCGCCGAGATGATCGTCAAGGTGAAGGAGCCGCAGGCGGTGGAGCGTGCGCGCTTGCGCGACGGGCAGGTGCTGTTCACCTACCTGCATCTGGCGCCGGACCCGGAGCAGGCGGCCGATCTCGTCAAGAGCGGCGCGATCTGCATTGCCTACGAGACAGTGACGGCACCCACGGGCGGCCTGCCGCTGCTGGCGCCGATGAGCGAAGTGGCCGGCCGCCTGGCGATCCAGGCCGGCGCGCACTGCCTGGAGAAAAGCGCCGGCGGCAGCGGCATCCTGCTCGGCGGCGTGGCGGGTGTGCCGCCGGCGCGCATCCTGATCCTCGGCGCGGGCATGGTCGGCACCAACGCGGCGCAGATGGCGGTGGGCACCGGCGCGCAGGTGGTGGTGATCGACAAGTCGATCGACGCACTGCGCCGCATCGATGCCATGTTCAACGGCCGCGCGCAGACCGTGTTCTCCAACCGCGACAACGTGGAGCGCGAAGTACTGCGCGCCGACCTCGTTGTGAGCGGCGTGCTCATCCCGGGTGACGCCGCACCCAAGCTCATCACCAAGGTCATGCTGGGCAAGATGAAGCCGGGCAGCGTGATCGTCGACGTGGCGATCGACCAGGGCGGCAGCGTCGAGACCAGCCGCGCCACCACGCACGCCGATCCGACCTACGTGGTCGACAACGTCGTGCACTACATGGTGGCCAACATGCCGGGTGCGGTGCCGCGCACCTCGACCTACGCGCTGAACAACGCCACGCTGCCATTCATGTTGCAGCTGGCGGACAAGGGCTGGCGCAAGGCGCTCAACGACAACCCGCACCTGAAGGCGGGCCTGAACATCGCCGCCGGCAAGGTGACGTACAAGGCGGTGG
>JBIIZX010000176.1:0-7171 GCA_044346055.1 Burkholderiaceae bacterium
TCGGCGACGCTGAATGCTGACCGCTCGCTGTGGCATCGCTACCTGGGAGTGTGAACACGCGCGCAGCGGCGACCGCCAACGGGCTGCACACCCGCCCTGACCAAGCTCTTGAACTCGCCAACCAACATGCCGCGGCGCGGCCTGGCCGACGCGCCAGTGCAGGGCCAGCGCTTGCAGCCCATATCAACACGTTGCATCGTGCTTTCCACCGGTTGGAACTTTCAGCGTGCTCATTCCAGGGTGACCAAGCAGCCCTGTCCCAGTAAGGAAGTCGCGCCTTTGCAGCGCTGACCGTGCTGCCCCGTGACGCAGAACGCCGCGCCTAGAATCGATGTATGTCAGTCCGCGCCACGCACCACAAGCACGTCCGGCCCGCCAGGGCGACCTCCAAGGGCAAGGGCGAGTCACGCGGCGAGCTCGATGAGATCGTGCGCGACGCCGGCGGCCGCGCCACGCCGGCGCGAGCGGCCGTGCTCGGCCTGCTGCGCGCGGCGCCGCAGCCGCTATCGCACCGGGACGTAGAAGAGGAACTGACCGCGCGGGGCCAGGCTTTCGATCGCGTGACGCTGTATCGCGCGCTTGAATGGCTCGAGGCAAATAGCCTCGCGCACAAGGTGGCGGGCGAAGACCGGATCTGGCGCTTTGCCGGGCGGGTGGATGAGCATCACGAGCACGCCCACTTTCAGTGCCGCGCCTGCGGCAGCACCGTGTGCCTGGACGAGGTGGCGCCGCCGCCAACCAAAGCGCCGCGCGGATATCGGGTCGAAAGCGCAGCGTTGACGCTGCGCGGACTTTGTCCGGCCTGCAAGGACTAGCACGGGTGGCGGGCGGCGCGCGCACCGCGCCCGCCAGTCAAAGCGACCAAGCGCGCAGGACCATAATGTGCCAAGAGACCCCATGACAACGCTCACCCTGCCCTTTGACAACACTTACGCGCGGGAGCTGCCGGGGTTCTATAAGGACTGGCAACCGGCCAAGGCGCCCGCGCCGCAGTTGCTGTACTTCAACGCCACGCTCGCCAAGGAGTTGCAGCTCGACGCGAGTGGGCAGGATGAAGCCGCCCTGGCCGCCGCCTTCAGCGGCAATGCCTTGCCCGCCGGCGCGCAGTCGATCGCGCAGGCCTACGCCGGGCACCAGTTCGGCGGCTTTTCTCCCAGTCTTGGCGATGGTCGAGCGCTGCTGCTAGGCGAGGTCATCGACCGCAACGGCCAGCGCCGCGACATCGCCTTCAAAGGATCCGGCCGCACGCCGTTCTCGCGCGGCGGTGACGGCAGGGCGGCGGTCGGCCCGATGCTGCGCGAGGTGCTGATTGGCGAGGCAATGCATGCGCTCGGCATTCCCACCACGCGTGCGCTCGCCGTGGTGGCCACCGGCGAGCCGGTGGTGCGCGAGACTGTGCTGCCCGGCGCCATGCTTACGCGCGTGGCTGCCAGCCATCTGCGCGTCGGCACCTTCGAGTACTTCGCCGCTCGCGGCGAGCAGGACAAGCTGCGGCGCCTGGCGGACTACGCGATCGCGCGCCATGACCCGGCGCTCGCAGGTTCTCCCACGCGCTATCGGTATCTGCTGCGCGCGGTGGCGCAGCGGCAGGCCCGCCTCATCGCGCAGTGGATGAACGTGGGCTTCATCCATGGCGTGATGAACACCGACAACATGACGCTGTCGGGCGAGACGATCGACTACGGCCCCTGCGCCTTCCTCGAGGCCTACGACCCCGCCACCGTGTTCAGTTCGATCGACCGCCAGGGGCGCTATGCCTTCGGCAATCAACCGGCGATCGCGCGTTGGAACCTGACCCGGCTGGCCGAGGCGCTGCTGCCGTTGCTGCATGAGGATCCCGATGCAGCGGTGCCTTTGGCGGTCGATGTGCTGGAAGCCTTTCCCGACGACTACGGCCGTGCAGCGCTCGCCGGCCTGCGCCGCAAGCTGGGCCTGCAGGCAAGCGCCAGGGCCGGCATCAGCGATTCCGAAGACACGCAGCTCGCTGCCGACTGGCTGGCGCTGCTGCACGCTCAGAGCGTGGACTTCACGCTCGCCTGGCGTTACCTCGCGCCGACGGCACAGGGCAGTGAAGAGCCGCTGCGCGCACTCTTCACCGATCCCGGGGCGCTCGCCGACTGGCTGTCGCGCTGGCGGCAGCGCTGTGCGGCGGACGATGCGATCACCGGCGTCGCCTCGGCTGCCGCGGGGCAAGAGCGCGCCCGCGCCCTGCGCGCCGTCAACCCGCGAATCATTGCCCGCAACCATCAAGTGGAGGCTGCGCTGACGGCTGCCTCCGAGCGCGGCGACCTGGTGCCGTTCAATGCCTTGTTGAGCGCGCTGCTGCAGCCGTTCAGCGACAACCCGGCGCTCGCGCCCTATGCCGAACCAGCGCCAGCGGACGTTACCGCCTGCTACAAGACCTTTTGCGGCACCTGATACAAGCAATTTAGTTGCAATTGCAATCTCGTTGCATATACTGCGGGCTCAGCCCGTGCGCCGGCATCTCGCTGGCGGCGGCAGGGAGCCCACATGCGAACACCACAGCAGCCGCGCGCGCACGCAGCCTGGATGCTGACCACGCTGGCGCTGGCGGTCATGCAAACGAGCGACGCGCTGGCACAGTCGGCCGCTCTCGAGCCCGTGCTCGTGACTGCCGACCCGCTCGACCGCAACCTGCTGGACCTGCAGCGGCCGGCGAGCGTCCTGCGCGGCGACGCGCTGCGCCTGCGCGAGAGCACCAACCTCGGCGACACGCTGGGCCGTGAACTCGGCGTGCAGTCCTCCGCCTACGGCCCAGGTGCAGGCCGACCGATCATCCGTGGCATGGACTCCGCACGGGTGCGCATCACCGAGTCGGGCCTTGGGGTGGCCGATGTATCGGGCGCCTCCCCTGACCACCGGGTCGCCGCCGACACGCTCAATGCGCGCCAGGTCGAGGTGCTGCGCGGCCCGTCCACGCTGCTCTACGGCTCGGGGGCAATCGGCGGTCTGGTCAACATCGTGTCCGAGCGCGTACCGCAGCTGCGCGCAGCCGAGTTCAGCGGCCAGGCAACCTTGCGAGCCAGCACTGCCGAGCGCGAGCGCGCTGGCGCCGTCGACCTGAATGGGCCGCTTGGCACCGCCGCGAGCTGGCGGATCGAGGGCTTCAAACAGAAAACGAGCGACTACGACCTGGCGGCACCGCTACGCGATGCGGCCGGGGACGTGATCGCTGCCGACCGGCTGCCCAACAGCCAAACCGACACCCAGTCGGCTGCGCTTGGCGCGTCCTGGTTCGGCGAAGAGGGAAGGCGCATCGGCATGGCCCTGCAGCGCTACGAGTCGAACTACGGCATTCCCAATCCCGAGGAGCCGGTGACCATCGAACTGCGACGGGATCGTTATGAGCTGCATGGCGACCATGGCGTCGTTTTCGGCCCGTTCAGTGGCCTGCGCTCGAAGTTCGCGTACACCGACTACAAGCACACCGAGTTTGAGCCGAGCGGCGAGGCCGGGGCAACCTTCACCAATCGCGGCTTGGAGGGTCGCGTCGAGCTGCCGCACGCGGCGCTGGCCGGCTGGCGCGGTGTGGTGGGCGTGCAGCTGTCGCAGAACACCACGCGCGGCGTGGGCGAAGGCGAGCTGCCCAAGGTCGAGGCGCAGCAGGCGGCGCTGTTCGTGGTCGAGGAGCGCACGTTCGGCAGCGTGCGCGCCGAGCTGGGTGCACGCGTGGAGCACGAGGCCTATGACGTGAAGGAAAGCTATGCGGACGGCACGCGCGCGCCGTCGCGCGACTTTTCGCTGTTCACGCTCTCCGCCGGCGCCGGCTGGCGCTTTGCACCCGCCTGGGAGGCCACGCTGACGCTGACCGCGGGACAACGGGCGCCAGCGGTCGAGGAGCTGTACTTCGTCGGCGCGCATCCGGCCACGTTTGCCTATGAAGTGGGCGACCCCAACCTGAGAAAAGAGCAGTCGACGAACCTCGATCTGGGACTGCGCTACATCGAGGGCCCGTGGCGTGCCCAGGCCAATGTGTTCGTCAACCGGGTGCGCAACTACATCTACGGCTTCTTTGACGGCACGACCACCGATCTGCTCGACGAAAGTGGCAGTGTCGAGGAAAGAATTTCGAATCTATTCTTCACGCAGGCCGATGCCCAGTTGCGCGGCGGCGAGGCCGAACTGGCCTATGGCAAGAGCAACGGCGTGCAGGCGCGGCTGTGGGGTGACACGGTCCGCGCGAGGCTGACCAGCGGCGCCAACCGCGATGGCAACCTGCCGCGCATGTCGCCCTCGCGCCTTGGCCTGGACCTGGGCTGGCGCGCCGACGCATGGAGCGCAACGCTGTTTGTCACGCGTGTGTTTGAGCAGGACAAGGTCTCGAGCTTTGATCTGCGCGACGGTGTTGCCGAGAGCGCGACGCCCGGCTACACCCGCGTGGATCTGGGTCTCGTCTGGCGCCTGCCGCTGCCGACCGTGGCTGCGCCACTCACCCTGTTTCTCCAGGGGCGCAACCTGACCGACCAGGACATTCGGGTGCACACGTCATTCCTCAAGGGCGTCGCGCCGCCTCCCGGTCGTTCCGTCGTTCTGGGTCTGCGGGCAGCAATCTGAACAAAGGAGGCAATCGATGCAATGGATGCACGCGACGGTGCTGGTGCTGACGCTGGCATGTTCAGGCGCATGGGCGCAAGGCAAGGCCGATCCGCACCGGGCGGAGGACCGTGACAAGCACAGCAAGATGGCCACTGCGCACGCCGCCGCCGCCGCCTGCTTGCAGGCCCAGGGGGCGAACCGCGCGACGTGTCACAAGCAGTTGCAGACCGACTGCCGCGGACTGGCAGTCGGTCCGCACTGCGGGTTGCGCGCCAACGCCGATGAGTACAAGGATGCGGCCCGCCACGTTGCTGAGCACCGGCGCATGGCGGACATCCACAGCGCGGCGGCCCAGTGCTTGGCCAGTGATCGAAGCTACAAGGATTGCCACGCCGATCTAGCCAAAGCCTGTGGTGGCATTGGCGTGGGCAAGTACTGCGGCATGCGGCACGGGCACTAGGTTCTCTACTTGCTGCGGCGCAGCGCCTCGCAGGGGTCGGGGCGCTTCAGTTTTGGCGAGGCGGAACGCGTGTCCAAGGTCGCCGTCTAGGCAAGAGCCATCGCGCACGAACCGTTCCTCAACGACCCCGTCCGTCCAAGTGCGTGCCCTCCTCGGGCTTCAGGACGAGCGTCAGGCTGTGGAACGCAACGAGCAGTTGGCCGCTTCGCATCAGCCGCTGCGGCCGCAGCTAAGGCGCTGCGCTCCAGCCCAGCGTCGCCTGCCCGCGCGCCACTGCGAGCCCCACCCGCGCCCCAACGGGCAGCGTGAGCTTGTGCGCCACGTGGCCGAAGGGCAGTCCGGTGATCACTGGCACCGGCAGGCGCTGGCGCAGGGTGTCGATTGCGTGCGCCAGCGTGAAGCCGTTGTCATTGGCCTGCGGCGGCACCGGATCAAAGGCGCCGAGCAACACGGCCTTGCAGCGGTCCAGCACGCCTGCCTGCACCAGTTGCAGCAGCATGCGCTCGACCTTGTAGGCGGGCTCATTCACGTCCTCCAGAAACACGATGCTGCCGCGTCGTTGCGCGGGCGTCGGAAAGTACGGCGTGCCGAGCAGCGTGCACACCAGTGCGAGGTTGCCGCCCCATAGAAGCCCGTCGACCGCGCAATCCGGGCCGCCGGCGGCGAACGTGGTCTGCGCTTCTTTCGCCTCGAGCACGGTCAGCAGGTTCTCGCAGGTGAAGGCATGTGGCGCGGGCGCACCGAAGTCGGTGGCCGATGGCCCGTGCAGACTCACACCACCCGCCAGCGCGAGGTAGGCGAGATTGAAGGCGGTGAAGTCGCTGTAGCCGCAAATCGCGCGACCCGCAGCGGCAATCGCCTCGAAGTCGAGCCGATGCAGGATGCGCGTCAGGCCATAGCCGCCGCGGGCGGCCAGCACCAGGTCCAGCGACTTGTCGGTGCAAAAGCGTTGCAACTCATCGGCACGCAACTCATCGGTGCCGGCAAAGCGCAGATGACGCTCAAAGCAGCTGTCGCCAGCCTGCACCTGCCAGCTGCGTGTGCTGAACCACTGGTCGGCGCGGTCGATGGTTGCGTCATCGGGCAAGAAACAGCCCGACGGCGCGACGATGCCGACCCGGCGCGCGCGTGCGCGCGAGGCCAGGCTAGGCGCCATCGTCACCGCTGGCCGCATCGCGCAGCGCGCGCCGCTCCGCAAAGAAGCGCGACAGCAGCGCGCCGCAGTCCTCGCCCAGCACACCGCGCTCGACACGGGCGTGATGATTCAGGCGCGGCTCGGCAAACAGATCGACCACGCTGCCGCAGGCGCCGGTCTTTGGATCGCTTGCGCCATAGACGAGCCGCTTGATGCGCGCGTGCTGGATTGCACCCGCGCACATGGCACACGGCTCCAGCGTCACGTACAGCTCGCAGTGGTTGAGCCGATAGTTGCCCAGCAGTTCGGCGGCGGCGCGCAGCGCCTGGATCTCGGCGTGTGCCGTCGGATCCGAGTTGCCGATCGGCTGGTTGAAGCCGGTCGCGATCACCTGACCGTCGCACACGACCAGCGCGCCGACCGGCACCTCGCCCAGCGCCCAGGCGTTATGCGCCTGGTCGAGCGCCAGCCGCATCAGCGACTCATCCTGCGGCGTGTGTTCTGCCGGAGGTGCCACCTGTTCGATCACCTCGACCTCGCCGGCCGGATGCGCCGCCATTGCAGGGACGGCGCCGGTCGCTGCCGCTGCCTCAGCCGCGCCCTGCGTGCGCGCCAGCCAGGCGGCCTTGCGCGCCGATCGCTCCTGCGCCTTGGCGTCGCGTGCGCCCAGTGCCGTCGAGGCGAGTTGCACCGCATCGAGCTGCTGCGAGGCGGGCAGCAGCCAGGCGGGCAAACTGCCACGGCGATAGTCGGTGCCGAAGTCGCTGCGATGGATGAAGCCCAGGTCCGCCAGCCAGCGCCGCAGCTCCACGTGATCGGTATCGAGCATTGAGCCGGCCGTCTGCAGGAAGCGGCGCAAGTGTTCATTGGCACTGCGCTCGGTCAACAGTTGCTGCTCGGGCAGGAAAAGCACGGCCGTCGCCAGCAACAGCTCGAAGTCCTGCCCGTCACGTTCGCGCACGGTGGACAGCAGCAACCCGTTGCGCACCGCCAGCTGGCCCAGCCGCTCCAGCCAGGCA
>JBIIZX010000536.1:0-2504 GCA_044346055.1 Burkholderiaceae bacterium
CATCAATGCACCGGTTACACCATCAGAAACGCCCAAATGGCACGGTCACTTGCTCCACCAGGCCCATACAACAGTGACTGGTGAAACATCCGGGCTAGGCGCTCGCACTCCACCGCGAGCGTGCCGGTGAAGGCGTGCAGCGTGCTCTTGATGAAGTTGCCAAGGGCAAACCGCTCAGGCGTGGAGCCTACCTGCACGGCGAGCGAGACCAGCATCAGCCAGTTGCAGTTGCAGCGCCTGCAAAGGGTCTGCAGCAAGTCGCACGACGTCACAGTCGAGCGTTGGCGCGCTGCGCTCGATCACCGCGAAATCGCCGGCATCGATGGCAAGCAACGCGTGGTGCCAGGTGCCGGGCGCCAGGCACACGCCTTGGCTGCCGTTGCTGACAAACGCTTGCAGCGCGGCGGCCACCGGTGATGCCTGGGGTGCGGCCACCACCACAAAGCGCACGTGGCCCAGTGGAATGAAGATCTGCGCGCCGAGGCGGTGGCGCTCGACTTGGAGCAGCGGCAAGGGAAAGCGCCTTGCCGCCGCGCGAAACAGCACCTGGCAGGGGCGACCGCCGTCGGCGGCAAGCGAAAGATCAGGCAGCAGATCGGTGCGCAGGCTCGTGCCAGAGTTAATTGCACGCGCCGTCGCTTGCTCCGGCCACTCGATCACGGTGCCAAAGGGGGCAAAGACTGGCGCCGTCAACGGCACGGGTCGCAGGACACGCATGGGACTCGCGGGCAAGCGCTGGCCCGCCTCAGCTGGCGCAGGCCAGCATGGCGTGCAGCAGCACGTTGGCGCCGGCGGCCAGGTGCTCCGGGCGCGCGTCTTCGATCTCGTTGTGCGAGATGCCGTCCTTGCAGGGCACGAAGATCATCGCCGCCGGCGCAACCCGGGCCACGTACACGGCGTCGTGCCCGGCGCCGCTGACGATGTCCCGGTGGGGCAGTCCCAGCCGTTGCGCGCCGTTGCGAACCACCGCGACCAGCGCCGGCGCAAACGGCTGCGGCGGGAAGTAGACCACCTGTGCGATTTCGATCTGCACGCGTGCCTCGGCGCCCACGCGTGCGGCCGCAGCGCGCAGCGCGGCGTCCATGCGCGCAAGGCCTTCATCGGTGGTGTTGCGAAAGTCGACGGAAAAGCGCACACGACCTGGGATCACGTTGCGCGAGTTGGGAAACACCTCGACCCAGCCGACGGTGCCTCGTGCATGCGGCTGCTGCGCCAGCGCGATCGCATTGACTTCCTGCATCAGGCGCGTGGCGGCAACAACGCGTCCTGCCGCAGTTGCATCGGCGTGGGCCCGGCATGCGCTTCCATGCCGGTGACCGTGACGTCGTACCAACGCTGGCCGAGCGCGCCGGTGACCACGCCGATGGTGTCGCCGCTGGCTTCGAGCACCGGACCCTGCTCGATGTGCGCCTCGAAGTAGGCGGCGAACACCGGCGCGCCGGAGGCCACTGCCGCCGGTGCTTCACCGGCATAGCCAATGGCGCTCAACGCCTGCGCCACCGTGACGCCGTGCCGGTCGGCGGCGGCCAGCGCGTGCGCGAGCGTGAAGGCGCCGGCATACACGCCCGAGCCCATCATCACGGGCACGAAACGCGAGCCTTCTTCATTGGTCCAGATGCAGACCTCGAGGGGTGCGGCGGTGTCGATGCCGTGGTCGTTGAGGGTGCGGAACACTTCCAGCCCGGTCAGCACGCCGTAGTTGCCATCGAACTTGCCGCCCGTGGGTTGCGTGTCGATGTGACTGCCGGTGGCGACTGCGGGACGCGCCGGGTCAGTGCCCGGACGGCGCGCGAAGACGTTGCCGATCGCGTCGATGCGCACGGCGCAGCCCGCCTCACGCGTCCAGCCAACCACCAGATCACGCGCCTGCCGGTCCAGCTCGGTCAGCGCCAGCCGGCACACACCGCCCTTGGCGGTGGCGCCGAGCTGCGCCAGCGTCATCAGCGACTGCCACAGGCGATCGGCGTTAATGCTGACGGCAGCTGGCTCGGCGTCAGCGGGATGTCCGGCGGCGAGATCGTTCATGAAGCGCTCCGAGGATTGCGTCAGCCAGCGCAAGGTTAGCGAAGTAATCGGCCCGAGCCCGCAAATCGCACCGAAGAAACACTGGGCCAGCGCGTTGTGGCATTGTCGGATTCGGTGCCGCGGAAGACCGATGTAGCAATGGTGCGTACTGCCCGCGGGTTAGCGTGGTCCTGGGTGACGTCATTGACATTGGTGAATCGCGGAGGCGGGGCACGCGCTTGGTGTGGGGCGCGGCGCGATGACCGTGCGCAGCTAGACGCAGCGGCGCGGCCTGATGTGGGTGCGCGGCAGGCTGTTGGGGCGCGGCGTGATTTGGACGCCTAGCGTGATGCGTGGCCTGACGGCCACCAATGGCGCTAGCCCGGATGTTTCACCAGTCACTGTTGTATGGGCCTGGTGGAGCAAGTGACCGTGCCATTTGGGCGTTTCTGATGGTGTAACCGGTGCATTGATGCGCTGCTGAGTCTGGGTGTCAGCCG
>JBIIZX010000116.1:0-8474 GCA_044346055.1 Burkholderiaceae bacterium
CTTGCACGCTGCTGTGATCGCCTGCCTGCTTGGCGCGATTGCCCGCATTTCAGGTGCAGCGCGGGCGAGAGCAGCGCGCGAGGCGACGCCGCGAGGAAGCCGGAAATTCTACATGCCGGTGCGCAGGGGACCGCCCTGGCGCACGCCCTTGCCTGGCGCCGACCAAGTCAGTCAGGCAGTCGCAAGGCAGTGACGTTGGCGGCATCGGTCCGGCGCGCGCAAATGCGCTGAACGCGGGCCGGTTTGGGAACGTTCACCACGCCGTCCTCGAAGCCGAGCACGTGCAAACCGGCACAAGCGCGCAACAATTCTCCGGGAGCGAGCAGAAAGTCGGGATTGGACGGCTTGCCGAAGGCGGCATTGCCCTGCGCGAAGGTCTCGTAGAGCAGCAGGCCTTCAGGGGCGAGCGACTCGAGCAAGGCAGGCCAGAGCGGTCGGTGCAGGTAGTTGGTGACGACGATCGCGTCGAACGCTCGCTCTGCGTAGGGCCAGGGTCCGGCTTCGATGTCGGTGGCCAGAAAGCGCAGATTCGGATAAGCGGCGAAGGCGGCAGCACGCTCCCCGTCGCGGTCCACGGCATCCACGCTGCATCCACGGGCGGCAAACCAGCGGCCGTGGCGCCCTGCCCCGCAGGCCACGTCGAGCACGCGCGCGCCGCCCGGCACGAGCGCGCCCCAGCGTGTCACCCAGGATGATGGCGCTTCGGTGGCGTGCATGATTGGCTAAAGGATTGAGGATTGAGGATCGAGGATCGAGGATCGAGCAAGAGGCGCGACGCGGCAATGCAGTGCTCAGCTCATCCCGCGATCCAGCCCTCAGCGATAAACCAGCCCCATCGCCTCGCGCACATCGCGCATCGTCTCTTCAGCCGTCTGGCGCGCGCGGGCGCAGCCGTCGTCGACGATGTCGCGCAGCAGCTGGGGGCGATCGAGATACGGCTGGGCGCGCTCGCGCCACGGCGCCTGCTCGGCCAGCATGGCGTCGATCACCGGCTGCTTGCACTCGAGGCAGCCGATGCCCGCAGTGCGGCAGCCCTGCTGCGCCCACGCCTTGGTTTCCTCGTTGGAGTAGACCTTGTGCAGCTGCCATACCGGACAGCGCTCGGGCTCGCCGGGATCGGTGCGTTTCACGCGTGCCGGGTCGGTGGTCATCCTGCGTACCTTGTCCGTGAGCACCTTGGGGTCTTCGCGCATCAGCACGGCGTTGCCGTAGCTCTTGGACATCTTGGTGCCATCGAGCCCGGGCAGCTTGGGCGTCTCGGTCAGTTTGGCGGCAGGCTCGACGAGGATCGAGCGGCTGCTTCCTTCAAGATAGCCCGTCAGGCGCTCGCGGTCCTCGCGCGGAATGCTGGCGCTGGCCAGCAAGGCCTGGCCGGCTTCGATCGCGGCGCGGTCGCCGTCCTGCTGCCACCGGGTGCGCAGCTCCACCAGTTGCTTGGCGGCTTTGCCGCCGAGCTTCTTGAGCGCTGCCTGCACCTTGTCCTCGAAGCCGGGCTCGCGGCCGTACAGGTGATTGAAGCGGCGCGCGATCTCGCGGCACATCTCGATGTGCGGCACCTGATCCTCACCGACCGGCACGTACTTGGCACGGTAGACGAGGATGTCGGCGGCCTGCATCAACGGGTAACCAAGGAAGCCGTAGGTCGAGAGATCCTTGTCCTTCAGCTTCTCGATCTGGTCCTTGTAGGTGGGCACGCGCTCGAGCCAGCCGAGCGGCGCGCTCATGGCCAGCAGCAGGAACAGCTCCGCATGCTCGGGCACGCGCGACTGGATGAACACCGTGGACCTGTTGGGATCGAGCCCCGCGGCAAACCAGTCGACCAGCATGTCCCACACGCTGGCGCCCATGACCGAGGTGTCTTCGTAATGCGTGGTCAGTGCATGCCAGTCGGCCACGAAATAGAAGCAGCGGAATTCGTCCTGCAGGCGCACCCAGTTTTTCAGCGCGCCGTGGTAGTGGCCAATGTGCAGCGACCCGGTGGGGCGCATGCCGGAGAGGATGCGGTCAGTCATTTCTTTGAGGGTGAATGGTGAAGGGCGACAGGTGAAGGGTGAAGGCTGAAGGGTGAGACGTGAAAGGTGAAACGCAAAACCCCACGTGCGACCCTTCACATTTCACATTTCACGCTTCACGTTTCACGTTTCACGTTTCACGTTTCACGTAAACCATCCAACGATTGCCGCTCCGATCTCAAGAAACGGGCGGATGAAAAAGCCCAGCGTTCCGGTGACCAGCAGCACGACGAGGATGATCAGCCCAAAGGGCTCAATCTGCGCAAAGCGATAGGCGAGCTTGTTGGGCAGGATGCCGGTGACGATGCGGCCGCCATCGAGTGGCGGCACCGGCAACAGGTTGAGCGCCATCAGCACCAGGTTCACCTGCACGCCGGCCAGCGCCATTGACTGGAAGAACTGCTCATCCAGGCCGACGTGCGACTGGATCGTGAGAAAGATCGCCCACAGGATCGCCATCACCAGGTTGGAGCCAGGGCCGGCGGCGGCGACCCAGATCATGTCGCGCTTGGGCCGGCGCAGGTTGCTGAAGTTGACCGGCACCGGCTTGGCCCAGCCAAAGAGCAGGCCCGGAGCACCGAATAGCTTGGCAGCGGCGAGGATTGCCAGCGGCACGATGATGGTGCCAACCAGATCCACATGCTTGATCGGATTGAGCGTGATGCGGCCGGCCAGCCACGCAGTCTTGTCTCCAAACATGCGGGCCACATAGCCGTGCGCGGCTTCGTGCAGCGTGATCGCAAAGAGCACCGGAAGTGCAAAGACCGCAATGGTCTGGATGAGGGAGTCCATCGCCGGCAGTCTACCGGTGGGGTGAAACTTCAAGTGTGAAACGCGCAACGTGCAGCCACCGACAGGGCGCCGGTCACCGTTCACAGTTCACGTTTCACATTCCACGCTTCAATCGTGCCACCCCTAAGCCAGTCCCAGCGCTTCCAGATTGCCGCGACCCCGCCGCAGCACGACCGGTTCCTTGCCCGTGAGGTCGATGATCGTGGTGGGCTCGATACCGCAGGAGCCGGCGTCGATCACCACGTCGAGCTCGTGGCCGATGCGCTCCAGGATGTGGGCGCCATCGTTGAGCGGAATTTCATCGCCCGGCAACTGCAGCGTGCTTGAGATGAGCGGCTGGCCAAAGACCTGCAGCAGGCTGTTGGCCACGGGATGTTCAGGCACACGGATGCCGATCGTCTTGCGTGAAGGATGCGACAGCCGCCGCGGCACTTCCTTGGTCGCTTCCAGAATGAAGGTGTAAGACCCGGGTGTGGCGTTCTTCAGCATCCGGTACTGAAGGTTGTCCACGCGGGCATAGTTGGAGATCTCCGACAGGTCGCGGCACAGCAGCGTCAGGTTGTGCCGTTCGTCGATCTGGCGGATGCGCCGCAGGCGATCCACCGCGGGCTTGTCATCCAGGTGGCACACCAGCGCATAGCAGGAGTCGGTGGGAATGGCAGCGAGCCCGCCGTGATCGATCATCTGCACCGCCTGCCGCAGCAGCCGCAGCTGCGGGTTGACCGGGTGAATGCTGAGAAGCTGCGCCATAGTCAGACGAAGCGGTGCCACACGGGCGTGATGCCATCGGGGAAGGCGTGGATCTGGCCCAGTTCAGCGTGCGACTCGTTCGGGCCGTGAAAGTCACTGCCGCGCGAGCCCTCAAAGCCGAACTCGACCGCGTGCGTGGCAAAGCGCTTGACCTGCTCGCGAGTGTGCGCGCTGGTGGCCACTTCCAGCGCGATGCCGCCGGCCTCACGGAACTCCGAAAACAGCGCCCACTGTTCGGTCGGCGTGAGCTTGTAGCGGCCCGGGTGAGCAATGGTCGGCACGCCGCCAGCGTCCACGATCCAGCCCACCGCGTCACGCAAACTGGCCCAGCGGTGCGGCACGTAGCCGGGCTTGCCTTCGGTGAGATAGCGGCCAAAGACTTCGCGTGTCTCGCTGGCAAAGCCGCGTTCGACGATGTAGCGCGCAAAGTGCGTGCGCGAGACGAGTTCCAGGTTGCCCGCGTACTTCAGCGCACCTTCCAGCGCACCGTCGATGCCTACGCGCGCCAGGCCGTCCGACATCTCCTGTGCGCGCTGCATTCGACCGGAGCGCACGCTCGACAGCCCCGCATGCAGGCTCGCCGAGGTCTCATCGATGCCTATGCCGAGAATGTGCACGGTGTGATGGGCAAAGGTGACCGAGACTTCGACGCCCGCGACGAATCGCAGGTCGGCGCGCTCGGCCGCCGCGCGTGCTGCGGCCAAGCCGCCGACTTCATCGTGGTCGGTCAGGGAAAACAGTTCCACGCCCTGCGCCTTGGCGCGTTCAACCAGGGCCGCTGGCTCCATGGTCCCGTCAGACACAGTCGAGTGGGCGTGCAGATCGGCGTTCAAATCCATTGGCAACAGACGCATATGCAGCATTGTAGGCGGCGCCCTGCCTTGCCCTGGTGTGGAAAAGACCGGAAATCACCAAAAGGCACTGAGCCACAGCCCTAGCCGAGAAACGCATCGAGCAAGCGCGCCAGTGCTTCGGGCTGGTCATGATGGATCATGTGGCCGGCATCATCGATGACCTCGAACTGCAAGTCGGGCAGCACGGCGCGCCGCTTGGCAAGCTCCTCGGCATTGCCGGCCCATTTGTGCGCGTCGGTCTGCGCGCCTTCCACCCACAGCACGGGTGCGGCAATGCGGGCCCAGCAGGCCTGCACCTCGGCCCACCGATACAGCACCGGGTTGACCAAGCGATGCGCCGGGTCGCCGGCAATTTCCCAGCGCCCCGCTTGGTTGCGCTGCGCCCAGTGCTGCGCGAGGAAGGCTGCCCGCTCAAGCGTCAGGCGCGGATTGGTCCGACGCAGCCGTACGATCACTTCATCCACCGACGCATAGTCGCGCAGCCCGGGCCGCGTCTTCAGTTCATCCAGCCACTTTGCGTAGCGCAGCGGCGCCTCTTCGGGCGGCGCTGCATGCAGACCAAAGCCTTCGAGATTGACCAAGCGGTGCACGCGCTCTGGCCGTATGCCCGCATACATCATCGCCACATTGCCGCCCATGCTGTGACCGAGCAGCGCCACTGGCGCCTCGCCCAGCAGTGCCTGCAGCAGGCAATCGAGATCGCCGAGGTAATCCGGAAACCAGTAGCAATCGGCCGCCAGCCAGCTGGTGCGGCCGAAGCCGCGCCAGTCTGGCGCCAGCACGCGCCAACGCTCGGGCAGCGAGTCGACGATGAACTGGAACGACGCCCCCACATCCATCCAGCCGTGCAGCAGCACGAGCGGCGGCGCATCCACCGGCCCCCACTCGCACACGTGGTACTGCAGACCGCGCACGGGCACGGTGAGTGAGCGGAAGGGGCGGCGGGGTTGGTACATGGAGTCGGAGTTATGAGGATTGAGGATTGCGCACCTGGGCAGTGCGCGGGCGCGCTGTCCGCGGGTGCGACATTGCGAAGACGCAAATCCAACACGGCAAGAGTATCTTGGCACCCAAGCCAGCATCGGCACCCGACCACTCAATCCTCAATCTTCCCTCCTCAATCCTAAGAAGCATGGACGAGTACGACACGCTTTATCGCGAGTTCCGCTGGCATGTGCCGCGTGAGTTCAATATTGGCGAGGTGTGCGGGCGGCGCTGGGCGGCGGAGTCGTCGCGGGTGGCGGTACTGCATGAAGATGACAGCGGCCGCCGCTCGACCCACACCTACGCGGCGCTGGTCAGCGATGCCAATCGGCTGTCCCATGCGCTGCGCGCACTTGGCGTGGAGCGCGGCGACCGCGTGGCGATCGTGCTGCCGCAGCGACCCGAGACGGTGATCGCGCATCTGGCGATCTACCAGCTGGGCGCCATTGCGATGCCGCTGTCGATCCTGTTTGGTCCCGACGCGCTGGAATACCGCCTGCAAAACAGCGAAGCGATCGTTGCCATCTGCGATGAGGCCGCCGTGCAGGCGGTCGATGGCATTCGCGCCAGCTGCCCGGCGCTGCAGCACGTCATCACCGTCGGCGCCCAGCTGCCCGCTGGTCACGAGTGGAGCCAAACACTGGCGCCGCAGTCCGACCGCTTTGACCTGGTCGCGACACTTGCCGAAGACCCGGCCGTGCTCATCTATACCAGCGGCACCACCGGGCCGCCGAAGGGCGCACTGATTCCGCACGCGGCACTGATCGGCAATCTGCCGGGCTTCGTCGCCTCGCAGAACTGGTTTCCGCGCGCCGGCGACGTGTTCTGGTCGCCAGCCGACTGGGCCTGGACCGGCGGGCTGATGGATGCGCTGCTGCCAACGCTGTACTTCGGCTTTCCCATCGTGAGCTACCGCGGCCGCTTCAGTGCCGACAAGGCACTGGAGCTGATGCAGCGCCATGGCGTCACCAACACGTTTCTGTTTCCCACCGCGCTGAAGATGATGATGCGCTCGCCGGCATGGAACGCCGCGGACGGCCGGAAGTCGTTGAAGCTGCGCGCGATCATGAGTGCCGGCGAGTCGGTCGGCAGCGCGGTGTTCGACTGGACCCGCAGCGTGCTGGGCATCACGGTCAACGAGATGTTCGGGCAGACCGAGGTCAACTACATCGTCGGCAATTCGCACGAACGGTGGCCGGCACGGCCGGGCTCCATGGGCCGGCCCTACCCTGGGCACCGTGTGGCAGTGATCGACGCCGACGGGCGCGAAGTGCCGCGCGGCGAGGTGGGCGAAGTCGCAGTGCACCGGCGCGACCGCCATGGCGCGCGCGACCCGATTTTCTTTCTCGGCTACTGGCGCAACGAGCGCGCCACGCTGAACAAGTTCACGGGCGACCGGGATAACTCGTGGTGCCGCACGGGCGACCTGGCGACCATGGATGCCGACGGCACCCTGTGGTACCAGGGCCGCGCTGATGATGTGTTCAAGGCCGCTGGCTACCGCATCGGGCCGAGCGAGATCGAGAACTGCCTGATCAAGCATCCGTCCGTGATCAATGCCGCCGTCGTGCCCAAGCCGGACACCGAGCGCGGCGCACTGGTCAAGGCCTTTGTGGTGCTGGCTGCCGGACGGCAACCCAGCGAGGCGCTGGTGGCCGAACTGCAGGCGCATGTGCGCGGCAAGCTCGCGCCCTATGAGTACCCCAAGGAGATCGAGTTCATCGCCGAGCTGCCGATGACGACCACGGGCAAGATACAGCGGTGCGTGTTGCGCGAGCTGGAAGCACGACGCGCCAGCGGCCAGGGGTGAACGCGTTGGGCAGCTGATGCGCGCTTATTCCCTTTGCCGATCGTTGCGCAAATTTAGGGGGCCGTCGCCCCGGCGCAGGACGGGGCCAAACTTGATTCGCAAACTAGGCCCCGGCCTGCGCCGGGGCGACGTCACAATTCTTTCTTTGTTGAGCTGGAAGTCGAATTAGGCCATTTGCGCTTAAACGATTGGCGCGTCACCCACCAGCATCTTGCCGCTGGCGCGGCACACCGCAGCGCCGTCCTGGTTCACCGCCACGCCACCGACCACCACGATGCCGCCGCCATGCTGCGGCTTGGGTACCAGATCGACCACGGTCCAGGTGATGGTGAGCGTGTCGCCAATGCGAACTGGCGCCAGGAAGCGGGCGTTGTGCTCCAGGTAGCCGATGGCGGTACCGGCGTAGACCATGCCGAGTTCTGCGCCCATGAAGGCCGAGGTGATGACGCCATGCAGGATGCGGCCACCAAAGCGCGAGCGCGCGGCGAACTCGGCATCGACGTGCAATGGGTTGAAGTCGCCGATTAAGCGGGCGCCATCGTCGAGATGGCGCGCGGTGATGAGTGCGGTGCGAGAGAAGCGGTCACCAAGGACCGTGTCGGAAAAGCGCTTTGTAGACAGCAGCGGCATGCCGCCATTAGAGCGCAGTGCTGAGAAGACAGGACTCGGGCGACGTCAGAAGGCTGTGGCAGACGCAGATGGACTCAGGAACTCAGGAACTTAGGCGACCTGTGCCGTCTGGGATGCAGTAGTCGCCTGGTCGGCAGCACGGCGCAGCGCCAGTGACAGCAGTTTCTCGCGCTGCTCCACGGGCGCGTCCACCAGTGCGGCGACCACATTGGACGCCAGTGCCCGGTAGCGATAGCGGTTTTCCTTCTCTGCCATCGGGCGCCAGCCCTGCGCCGACAGCCACTGCCACAGGTCTTCATTGAACCCCACTGGCACGGTCATGCGGAACTGGGAGCAGCATATGGTCGCGCCTACGCGCGGGCGGGCTGTGGAGACCGGCGCAGCAACGGCCGGCTTGCGGCCAAACAGTTCGCCCAGCGGCTTGTTGAACATGCTCGATAGAGTCATCGGGGTGGATCCTTGAGTGCCGCCTGAGGTTGCGCGTGCAGAACACGCCCCTCGACGAGTTGCTGCACAGGTTAGCGAAGTAATCGGCCCGAGCCCGCAAATCGCGCCGAAGAAACACTGTGCGGGCGGGTTGTGGCATTGTCGGGTTCGGTGCCGCGGAAGACCGATGTAGCAATGGTGCGTACTGCCCGCGGG
>JBIIZX010000117.1:0-8430 GCA_044346055.1 Burkholderiaceae bacterium
GCCCAGCTGTCGAGGATCATCCGCGCGCGCAGGCTGCCGGTGTGGCGAAAGTGCTTCTCCACCAAGTCGCGCAGGATCAACTCATCGGTCTCGCCCAGATGCCAGATCGCCTCGTCGATCGTTTCCTGCTGCTCCTGGCTTGGCAGCACGGGCTCGAGCGACACCATCGCCGGGTTGCACTTTTTGGCGAAGTCACCCTGCTCGTCGAACACATAGGCGATGCCGCCCGACATGCCTGCGGCAAAGTTGCGGCCGGTGAGGCCGAGCACGACCACGGTGCCCTTGGTCATGTACTCGCAGCCATGGTCGCCCGTGCCTTCGACGACCGCGGTGGCGCCCGATAACCGCACCGCAAAGCGCTCGCCCGCCACGCCGTTGAAGAACGCCTCGCCGGCGATGGCGCCGTAAAGCACCGTGTTGCCGACAATGATGTTCTCGGTGCCGGCACCGCGAAAATCATTGGGGCAGCGCACGATCACGCGCCCGCCCGACAGGCCCTTGCCGGTGTAGTCATTGGCATCGCCCACCAGATCGAGCGTGATGCCGGCAGCGAGAAAGGCGCCGAAGCTCTGCCCCGCAGTGCCGTTAAGTTGGATGTGGATGGTGTCATCCGGCAGGCCGGCGTGGCCGTACTTGCGCGCCACTTCGGACGAGAGCATGGCGCCCACGGTGCGGTTGACGTTGCGAATCGGCGTGATAAAGCTGACGCGCTCGCCGCGCTCCAGCGCACTCCGGCTCTGCTCGATGAGCTTGTGGTCGAGCGCCTTGTCCAGGCCGTGGTCCTGCGCTTCAACGTGGTGGCGCGCGACTTCGGCGGGCATGGGCGGCTGATAAAAAATCCTCGAGAAATCCAGCCCCTTGGCCTTCCAGTGATCGATTCCGCGCTTGGTGTGGAGCAGGTCGCTGCGGCCGATCAGATCCTCGAACTTGCGGATGCCCAGTTGCGCCATCAACTCACGCACTTCTTCGGCAACAAAGAAGAAGTAGTTGACCACGTGCTCGGGCTGGCCCTTGAAGCGCGCGCGCAGCACAGGGTCCTGGGTGGCCACGCCCACCGGGCAGGTGTTCAGATGGCACTTGCGCATCATGATGCAGCCTTCGACCACCAGCGGCGCGGTTGCAAAGCCGAACTCATCGGCGCCAAGCAATGCGCCGATCACCACGTCGCGGCCGGTCTTCATCTGGCCGTCGACCTGCACGGCAATGCGCCCGCGCAAGCGGTTGAGCACCAGCGTCTGCTGCGTTTCCGCCAGACCGAGCTCCCACGGCGTGCCCGCGTGCTTGATCGACGAGACCGGCGACGCACCGGTGCCCCCATCATGGCCGGCAATGGTCACGTGATCGGCCTTTGCCTTGGCGACACCGGCAGCCACCGTCCCTACCCCGACCTCGGACACGAGCTTGACGCTGATGCTGGCGCGCGGGTTGGCGTTCTTCAGATCGTGGATCAGCTGCGCCAGGTCTTCGATCGAGTAGATGTCGTGGTGCGGCGGCGGGCTGATGAGGCCGACCCCCGGCACCGAGAAGCGCAGCTTGGCGATGTAGTCGCTGACCTTGTGGCCGGGCAACTGGCCGCCTTCGCCGGGCTTGGCCCCTTGCGCCATCTTGATCTGGATCTGGTCGGCACTGACCAAATACTCGATGGTGACACCGAAACGGCCCGAGGCCACCTGCTTGATCTTCGAGCGCAGTGAGTCGCCGTCCTGCAGCGGCACGTCGCTCATGATGCGGTCCTTGCCCAGCACGCTCGCCAGCGTGTCGCCCTTGCGAATGCCAGAGGAGCTTAAGGGGCTGCGCAACTCCTGCACGTAACGCGCCGGGTCTTCGCCACCCTCGCCCGTGTTGCTCTTGCCGCCAATGCGGTTCATGGCGATGGCGAGCGTGGCGTGCGCCTCGGTGGAGATCGAGCCAAGCGACATCGCACCAGTTGCAAAGCGCTTCACGATGTCCTTGGCGGGCTCGACCTCCTCAAGCGCGATCGCCCTGGCCGGATTGACCTTGAACTCGAACAGGCCGCGCAGCGTCATGTGACGTCGGCTCTGGTCGTTGATGAGTTGCGCGTACTCCTTGTAGGTCTGGTACGAATTCGCGCGGCTGGCATGCTGCAGCTTGGCGATCGCATCCGGCGTCCACATGTGCTCTTCGCCGCGCACGCGCCAGGCGTACTCGCCGCCGGCATCGAGCGCGTTGGCCAGCAGTGGGTCGTCCGAGAACGCGGCGCGATGGGTGCGAAGCGCCTCTTCCATCACCTCAAATAGCCCGATGCCGCCGATGTTGCTCGCGGTGCCACGGAAGTACTTGTCGACCAGATCCTCCGAAAGGCCCACGGCCTCGAAGATCTGGGCGCCGCAGTAGCTCATGTACGTGCTGATGCCCATTTTCGACATGACCTTGTTGAGGCCCTTGCCGACTGCCTTGATGTAATTCTTGATGGCTCTATCGGACGCAGCGACACCGTCGGCACCAGCCGGCTTGTGCTCGGCCATCGCTGTCAGCGTTTCCATCGCGAGATATGGATGAATCGCTTCGGCACCATAGCCGGCGAGCAATGCGAAGTGATGCACCTCGCGCGCCGATCCGGTCTCCACGATGAGGCCAGTGGCGGTGCGCAGGCCAGCAGCAATCAGGTGCTGATGCACGGCGCTCGTGGCAAGCAGCGCCGGGATCGCCGCGTGCTCGGCATCTACGCGCCGGTCGGAGATGATGAGCACGTTGTGCCCGCCGCGCACCGCGTCCACGGCCTGCGCGCACAGGGATGCAAGCCGCGCCTCCACACCTTCCTTGCCCCAGCTGAGCGGATAGCAGATGTCCAGCTCGAAGCTGCGAAACTTGCCCGAGGCGTAGTGCTCGATATGGCGAAACTTCGCCATATCCTTGAAGTCGAGCACGGGCTGGCTCACTTCGAGACGCATCGGAGGATTGATGTTGTTGATATCGAGCAGGTTGGGCTTCGGACCGACGAAGCTCACCAGCGACATCACCATTTGCTCGCGAATCGGATCGATAGGCGGGTTGGTGACCTGCGCGAACAGCTGCTTGAAATAGTTGTAGAGCACCTTGTTCTTGTTCGACAGCACGGGCAATGCGCTGTCATTGCCCATCGAGCCGATCGCCTCTTCGCCCTCGTTCGCCATCGGCGCCATCAGCAGCTTCAGATCCTCCTGCGTGTAGCCGAAGGCCTGCTGCCGGTCCAGCAGCGGCACGTCCCGCTCGACCGCAGCAGCCGCGTTCTTGTCCGCGTGCTTGTCGGCGGGTAGGTCATCGAGGCGGATGCGGATGCGCTTGATCCACTCCTTGTAGGGGTGGCTCTTGGCTAGCTGGTCCTTCAGCTCGCCGTCGTCGATGATGCGACCCTGCTCGGTGTCAATGAGGAACATCTTGCCGGGCTGCAGGCGCCACTTCTTGACGATGCGGCTGTCGGGGATGGGCAGCACGCCGACCTCGGAGGCCATGACCACGAGGTCGTCATCGGTGACGATGTAGCGCGCCGGCCGCAGGCCGTTGCGGTCGAGTGTGGCGCCAATGCGCACGCCATCGGTGAAGGCGATCGCCGCGGGACCGTCCCAGGGCTCCATCATCGCCGCGTGGTACTCGTAGAACGCGCGGCGGTTCTCGTCCATTTGCGTGTGCTGCTCCCACGCCTCGGGAATCATCATCATCACGGCGTGCGACAGCGGGTAGCCCGCCATGGTCAGCAGCTCAAGGCAGTTGTCAAAGCAGGCCGTGTCCGACTGTCCCTCGTAGATGAGCGGCCACAGCTTGTTCAAATCTTCCTTCAGTACGGGCGAGGCCATCACGCCCTCACGCGCGCGCATCCAGTTGAAGTTGCCCTTGACCGTGTTGATCTCGCCGTTGTGCGCAACCATGCGATAAGGGTGCGCCAATTCCCACGATGGGAAGGTGTTGGTCGAGAAGCGCTGGTGCACCAGTGCGATGGCACTGACCACGCGCGGATCCCAGAGGTCTTCGTAATAGCGCCCAACCTGATCGGCCAGCAGCAAGCCCTTGTACACCACGGTTCGCGTGGACATCGACGGCACGAAGTACTCCTTGCCGTGCTTGAGCTTCAGCGCCTGGATCTTGTGGCTGGCGGTCTTGCGGATGACGTAGAGCTTGCGCTCGAGCGCATCCGGCACCATGACGTCAAGCCCGCGGCCGATGAAGATCTGGCGAATCACGGGTTCGCGGTCTTTCACCAGCGGCGAGATTGGCATCGCGCGATCGATCGGCACATCGCGCCAGCCCAGCACCACCTGCCCCTCGGCGCGCACCGTGCGCTCGAGTTCCTGCTCACACGCGAGGCGTGAGGCATGTTCGCGCGGCAGGAAGATCATGCCGACACCGTATTCGCCGGGGGGCGGAAGGGTCACGCCCTGCTTGGCGAGTTCTTCGCGATAAAACGCGTCCGGAATCTGGATCAGGATGCCGGCGCCGTCGCCGCACAACGTGTCCGCACCCACTGCACCGCGATGGTCAAGGTTATGCAGGATCAGCAAGGCCTGCTGAATCAGCGCATGACTAGCCTTGCCCTTGATGTGCGCGACAAAACCGACGCCACAGGCGTCATGTTCATTTGTTGGCGAATACAGGCCCTGCCGGGCGGCAGCGTCCAGGTCGGCGCGCATGAGGGAATCTCCCAAAAACAAAACCCCTACGGGGGTGCGGGAGCCAATCTACTGCGGCGCAACAGCGTGCGCAACGAGAATAATTGGGGTCTGACCCCGATTTTCGTTCAGGCAGTGTAGCGGGCGCTTAATCGGGGACAGAGTAAAGGCGGGGGCGACCCGCTTGGCCGGGTGCCAGCCGCCGGGGCGTGGCGGCGGCGACCGTGCCGAGAAATTCGGGGCTGCCCAAGCCCCATCCGCGGTGAACAGCGAAGCGGATTTGCTCGGTCTCGGGGGCCGACAGGCCGGCTTCGAACAACCCGCGATACGCGGCCTGCCGCTCGTACGGGGTGTTGCCAAGCGACCACACCAGCGGGTGTTCGGTGATCAGAGGGTCAGCACGCTGGCCCAGGTGGTGGCGCAGGCTGGACCATTGATAGGCCTCGGCAGCATTCACCAGTCCAGCGCGCACCGGGTTGAGTTCGATGTAGCGCGAGCAGGCGAGCAGGTAGCGGTCGGCTTCGATGACCGAGGTGCGAAAGCGCCCTTCGAACAAGCCGCCGGTGCGTTGATGACGCCGGTTGAACCAGCCCACGTAGCGTCGACCGAGCGCCTGCATCAGCTTGCTGAGCGAGTCCTTGCTTTCTGGCGTTGCTAGCAAATGGAGATGGTTGGGCATCAGCACATAGCTGTGCAGCGCAACCGCGTGCAGCTTGAGCAACTCACCCAACTCAGCCAGAAAGCGCTCGCAATCCTGTGCATCCTGGAAGATCGCCTGGCGATTGTTGCCGCGCTGGATGATGTGATGCGGATGGCCGGCAACGGCCAATCGGGGAAGTCGCGCCATGGTCAGAAAATCGGGGTCAGACCCCGATTTTCCTAGCTTTCGCCCACGGCGAACAGGCGCTGGTGCTCTTTCATGGCGTAGCGATCCGTCATGCCAGCCACATAGTCTGCAATCGCCCGCGCCTGCCCCGGCCCTGGCCCTTGGGTCGCACGCGCCTGATGGTCAGTCGGCAGCAGCCGCGGCTCTTCCATGAAGGCGTTGAACAGGTTGACCACAATTCGACGCGCCTTGGCCGACATGCGCATCACCCGGTAGTGCCGATACAGGTTGCGAAACAGGAAACGCTTGAGCGCGTCGGCCTCGGCGCGGACGGAGGACGAGAACGCGAGTAACGGTGGCGCCGCGCGCACGTCCTCGATGGATTGCGGGCGGGCCGCTGCAATGCGCCGCTGACTTTCGGCCAGCAGGTCGCTCACGAGGGTGTTGATCATTCTTCGCACGGTCTCGTGCAACAGGCGGCGCTCGTTCAGTTGCGGATGGGCGCTGCGAACGGCTTCCGCATGCCGCGCCACCAAGGGCACTTCGAGCAGTTGCGCCAGCGTCAGCAGGCCAGAGCGCACGCCGTCGTCGATGTCGTGGTTGTTGTAGGCAATTTCGTCGGCTAGGTTGGCGAGCTGCGCTTCCAGCGAAGGCTGCTGCTTGCGCAGAAAGCGCTCGCCGACGTCGCCCAGCGTGCGCGCGTTCTCCAGCGAGCAATGCTTCAGGATGCCCTCGCGCGTCTCGAAACACAGGTTGAGGCCATCGAACTGCGCGTACCGCTCCTCCAACTCATCGACCACGCGCAGTGACTGCAGGTTGTGCTCGAAGCCGCCGTGCGGCTTCATGCACTCATGCAAGGCGTCCTGCCCGGCGTGGCCAAACGGCGTATGGCCGAGGTCGTGCGCCAGCGAGATCGCCTCGACCAGGTCTTCGTTCAGGCGCAGGTTGCGTGCGATGGAGCGCGCGATCTGGGCCACCTCGAGCGAGTGCGTGAGCCGTGTGCGAAACAGGTCGCCCTCGTGATTGACGAACACCTGGGTCTTGTACTCGAGCCGCCGGAATGCCGTCGAGTGAATGATCCGGTCGCGATCGCGCTGGAAGTCGGACCGTGTGCCGGCCGCAGGCTCGGCCAACCGCCGCCCGCGCGACGTCGCTGAATGCGCGGCATAAGGCGCCAGCCAGTTTTCATACGACTCAGGCGTCAAACGTAGCCTCCAGCGCGCAGCGTGTCCTCGACCAGCCGCGGCTCCACCGTGCGCTGCACGGCGCTGCCGATGCGTTCGAACAGGATGAAACGGACCTCGCCCGCCTCGGCCTTCTTGTCGCCCGCCATGGCCGCCACCGCATCGCGCAGGGACAAGCCCTCGATGCGCGCAGGCAGCCCCGCAGCAGTCACCGCCGCTTCAACCTGCGCCACCGCCGACTCGCTGATGAGTCCGCAGCGGCGTGACAGATCGGCCGCCAGGCACATGCCGCAGCCCACCGCTTCGCCATGCAGCCACGTGCCATAGCCCGTCAGTGCCTCGATCGCATGGCCAAAGGTGTGGCCGAGATTCAGCAAAGCACGCTCGCCGGCCTCACGTTCATCACGCGCCACGATGCCGGCCTTGATCTCGCACGAGCGCGCGATCGCAGCGCTCAAGGCCCCTGCATCACAACCGCGCAGCGCCGGCAGCTGCGCCACGGTGGACTCGAAGTAGCCAGCATCGGCCAATAGTCCATGCTTGAGCACCTCGGCCAGGCCGGCGGACAGTTCGCGCGGCGGCAGCGTGCGCAGCGTTTGCGTGTCGCTGACGACCAGCGCCGGCTGATGAAAGGCCCCAATCAGGTTCTTGCCCAGCGCGTGATTCACACCCGTCTTGCCGCCGACGGAGGAATCAACCTGCGCCAGCAACGTCGTGGGAACCTGCACGAAGCGGATGCCGCGCATGAAAATGGCCGCAGCGAAGCCCGCCATGTCGCCGATGACGCCGCCGCCGAGCGCGATGACAATCGACTTGCGATCGGCGCCGAGTGCGAGCAGCGCATCGAGGATGCACTGCACCTGCTCCATGCTCTTATGTGACTCGCCGTCGGGCAGGACGCAGGTCGCCGTGGGGACACGTGTACCCGCCGCGACTGCATCCACCGTCAGCGATCCGAGTGCCGTGCGAACCAAATCGCCATAGAGCGCATCGACGGTCGTGTTGGTGACAGCCAGCACGCGCGTGGGAGCAAGCGGCGTGACGAGTTCCCCCAGACGTGCCAACAGGCCGGGGCCGATCAGGATCTCGTAGGGCTGCCCGAGGGCGACTCGAACGCTCTGCATAAGCGGCCGATTCTAGGCGCCGCCAGGCTCCAGGGCCGCTTGCAGCAGAGGGTGTTCGAGCATGCGTTTCACCAGACGCCTGGGATTGGCGGTGCCGGAGTGAAAGCTCAGGTGCGCGGTGGACTCATACAACGGCTGCCGCACGGCCAGCAGTTCGAGCAGGCGCCCACGTGGGTCGGCGCCAGCAAGCAGCGGCCGCACCTTGTCGCCCGCGGTGCGGCGGACCAGCTCATCCGTGGCCGCTTGCAGGTAGATGACCAGACCGCGCGCGCGCAAGTGAGCGCGATTGGCTTCGGCCAGCACAGCGCCACCGCCAGTGGCGAGCACCAGGTCCGGGCGCTGGGTGAGTTCGTCCAGCACCTGGGACTCGCGCTTGCGAAAGCCGGCTTCGCCTTCGAGTTCGAAAATAGTGGCGATGGTGACGCCGCTGCGCGATTCGACCTCGCGGTCACTGTCGATGAAACTGCGCCCGGTTTCGCGCGCCAGCAGGCGGCCGACCGTGGACTTGCCCGAGCCCGGCATGCCGATCAGGAACACGGGCTGCGGCATGCCGGCCCGCCCCGGGGTCAGGTCGACCGCGGGGCGATGGAGCGGATCAGGCTAGCGACTCCACGCCACGCGGTCGGACACGATGCGCGGCGTGATGAAGATGATCAGTTCGCTGCGGTCGTTGACGCGAACAGTGTTCTTGA
>JBIIZX010000118.1:0-8407 GCA_044346055.1 Burkholderiaceae bacterium
CGGCGCTGGCCGCGTAGTGAAGACCTACGGGTCCCGCTATCCACAAATCAATAACTTAGCGGCGGTCTCGGTGGCGAGTTGAGAAAGACGGGCTAGTGCGCAGGTACACCGGCGCACCGCCGTGCTCTGCGGGCGTCGGGACACACTGCGGGTTGACCGCGGCCAGGCCAAGTGTCACTGCCAGGGCGATATAGACCAGCGGCGGCAACAGCAAGGCCGCGACCGTCAGCGCAAGCCGCCTCATCCAGCGGCGGCTACGCCTGCGCATTGCGACAGCGCTAGCGAGCCGGCCGCGCGGTCTCTCGCACGCCTTCGGCCGTGCCGAGCAGGAGCACGTCGGCCCCGCGCGCGGCAAACAGGCCATTGGTCACCACGCCGACGATCTGGTTGATGCGCGCTTCAGTGGCCACTGGGTCCGTGATCGACAGGCCGTGCACATCGATGATGACGTTGCCGTTGTCGGTGATGACGCCTTCGCGCAGCTTTGGCAGGCCTCCGAGCTGCGCCAGCGCGCGCGTGACGTGCTTGCGTGCCATGGGAATCACCTCGACCGGCAGTGGAAACCTGCCGAGCACCGCGACCTGCTTGCTGCCATCGGCAATGCAGATGAAGCTGCGGGCCACTGCCGCGACGATCTTCTCGCGCGTCAGCGCGGCGCCGCCGCCCTTGATCATGCAGAAGCCCGGGTCGATCTCGTCGGCGCCGTCGATATAGACCGGAATGTCGTCGACCTCGTTGAGGTCGAACACGCGGATGCCGTGGTGCTGCAGGCGCTGCGCGCTGCGTTCTGAACTGGACACGGCGCCGGCGAGCGGCGTGCCGGCCGCTGACAGGGCATCGATGAACAGATCCACGGTGGAGCCGGTGCCCACGCCGAGGATGCGGTTGGGGACAACGTGCCGCACGGCGGCCTGCGCCACGAGGCGCTTCAGTTCATCCTGGGTAGGCATGAGCAAGCAGATACGTGCCGGCCACTCGAGTCAGACCAGCGGACCGGAGCGAGGCAAGGCCGAAAGACGCCGATCATAGCGGCGCTGGCAGGGCGCCTGCGGTGTTACGTGGCGCCACTGTCGCCCTGGGCCGGGCCGCGCTTCGCGTCATTGCCAGCGCCATTGCCGTCGCCACCGTCCGCGCAACCGTGATCAACAGCGCCGCCATTGCCGCCTTGGCTCGCTGCCTCTCCAAGAACTCGCCGGCTGGTGCGCGAGGGCTTGATCTCGTCAGCAAACCACACGCTGCGCGGCCGCCGTTCGTACATCGAGCGCATGCCGGTGTCGGCAAAGCGCACGCGACGCGGCCGCACGGTAAGGTTGGTGGTGAGGACCGAGGCCGAGTCCTCTGACTGATCGATGATGAAGCCGTGACCCAACGGCTTGTAGATCACGTTGCCGTGCAGCATCACGCCGCGCGTGCTGCTCACCACCACGCCGCGCTGGAAAGACTGATGCACCACGCAATCAGCCAGCACGCTGCCGCGCGCGATCTTGTTGTTGTACCAATGGGCCGGATAGCGGCCGGGGTAGTTGAACTGGCCAACGCGCCGGAACTCAACACTGATGAAGCAGCCGCGCGAGCCACTGGCCACGCTGGTGCCCGGCTCGTTGGGCGCGTGGCCGGCGATCATCACGTGAGCCCCGTAGCCCGATCGGGTGGAGCCGATGTCGCCCTCGATGACGATCGAGCGCGACAGCAGCACCACCTTGGCGATCGAGTTTGGTGAGGTGTGACGCACGCGCGCGTTGCGGCCTTCGTGGCGATGCTGCAGTGGTGCATCGAGCGTCACCCGCAGGCCGTCGGCGGTGACAGCGAACACGGTGCGCTCTTCCACCAGCGGCAAGTCGGCGCCGCCAGAGGCGATTGCAATCTTGTCGCCGGCCGACCAGTCCACCGGCTCGTTCAGGCGAATGATGATGGCGCAGGGCACGGCGGTGTCACCGAGCATGACCCAGCCCGGGCGCCGCTTGCCAAAGAGTTCGATCGAGCCGCCGTCCACCGCAGCCATGAACTTGCTGCCCAGGCCATCGATCAGGTCGCGATCGTTGCTGCCGCCGAGCGTGAACGTCAGGCGGTCATCAAACGGATGTTCGGCTTCGCCGGCACGCAGCACGCCATTGCCACTGACCAGGATGCCGTTGGACTTGACGGTGAGATCACGCGCGGCAAACAGCACCGTGCCCTGAATCTCCAGCGCGCCAACTTCAATGTCTTCGTCGATCAGCAGGGTGCGGCCGGCCGGAACCTTGACCACATCACGGGCGCCGGGCTTCACGCCGCCCCAGGTGGCAGGCGATGACCAGACGAGCGCGTCTGACGGCAGTGCCGGCGGCGCTGCCGGTGAAGGCGACAGCTCCGCTCCACCCGCGGCGGAAAATCGGAAGAAGCCCACAGCACGCTCCGACTTCGCGAACCTGCCGCACCGGCGCGAGCGCCGTGCTTGTCAAGGTTCTAGGTTGCTGCGAAGGGTAACGTAACTGCGCGAGTGGTCAACAGTCCCGACCGTTCCAGACGGATGAAGGTTGGGGATCCTGGGGTCCAGGGTCACCGCCGCGGTGGCGGCAGATCCGTGCAAGCGCCCTCGGCGACCTCGGCCGCCATGCCGATCGATTCACCCAGTGTCGGGTGCGGGTGGATGGTCTTGCCGATGTCCACGGCGTCTGCGCCCATCTCAATGGCCAGCGCGACCTCACTGATCAGGTCTCCTGCATGCGTGCCGACGATGCCGCCGCCCACAATGCGGTGCGTGGCCGCGTCGAACAGCAGCTTGGTGAAGCCTTCGTCGCGGCCGTTGGCAATGGCGCGGCCGGAGGCGCTCCACGGGAACAGCCCCTTCTTGATCGCGACCCCTTGCGCCTTGGCGTCGTCGTCCGTGAGCCCGACCCAGGCGATCTCGGGGTCGGTGTAGGCGACCGAGGGAATCACCTTGGCGTCGAAGAACGACTTCTCGCCGGCGATGACTTCGGCCGCCACGTGCCCCTCGTGCACCGCCTTGTGCGCCAGCATGGGCTGGCCCACGATGTCACCGATGGCGAAGATATGGGGCACATTGGTGCGCAGCTGGCGGTCCACCGCAATGAAGCCGCGCTCATTGACGGCAATGCCCGCCTTGTCAGCGCCAATCTTCCTGCCGTTGGGCGTGCGACCCACCGACTGCAATATGAGGTCATAACGCTGCGGCTCGGCCGCCGCGCCCTCACCTTCGAATTTGACCCACAGGCCATCCGGTTTGGCCTCAACCGCCGTGGTGCGCGTCTTGAGCATCACCTTGTCAAAACGGCCGGCGTTCATCTTCTGCCAGACCTTCACGAGGTCGCGATCGGCGCCGAGCATCAGGCCATCCATCATCTCCACCACGTCGATGCGCGCACCGAGCGTCGAGTACACAGTCGCCATCTCCAGGCCGATGATGCCGCCGCCGATGACGAGCATCTTCTTGGGCACCTCGTGCAGTTGCAGCGCTCCGGTGGAGTCGACGATGCGCGAATCATCTGGCAGGAACGGCAGCCGCACCGCGGCAGACCCTGCGGCGATGATCGCGCTGTCAAAACGCAGCACGGTCTTCTCACCCGACTTTTCCTGGCCGGTGCCGTGGGTCAGTTCCACCTCGAGGTGATGTGGATCGACAAAGCTGCCGTAGCCGCGCACTACCGTCACCTTGCGCATCTTGGCCATCTGCGCCAGGCCGCCGGTGAGCTTGCCCACCACCTTCTCCTTGTGCGCGCGCAGCTTGGGCAGGTCGATCGACGGCGCGCCGAAGCTGATGCCGAGGTCGGCAAAGTGCTTGGCTTCGTCCATTACCGCGGCCACATGCAACAGCGCCTTGGAAGGAATGCAGCCGACGTTCAGGCACACGCCACCCAGGGATGCGTAGCGCTCGACCAGCACCACCTTCTTGCCCAGATCGGCGGCGCGAAAGGCCGCCGAATAGCCGCCGGGGCCGGCTCCGAGCACGAGCACATCGCACTCCATGTCGACCTTGCCGGTGAAGGCGCTGGCGGCAGGCGCGGCCTTGGTGGGACCGGTCGAAGCCCCCGCGGTGCGATCGCCGTAGCCCTGGGCAGTCGCATTCCCGGTGGCGGCTGCCGCCGACGTGCTTGGTGCCGTCGTGCTCGGTGCGGTTGCTGGTGCAGGGGCGCTGACCGCGGCGCCCGCCTCTGCCTCGAGCACAAGCAGCGGTGTTCCCTGCGACACCTTGTCGCCGAGTTTCACGCGCAGCTCTTTGACCCTGCCTGCGGCCGAGGATGGAATCTCCATCGACGCCTTGTCGCTTTCCACCGTGATGAGCGACTGCTCCTTGGCCACCGTGTCGCCGGGCTTGACCAGCACTTCGATGATCTCGACCTCCTTGAAGTCGCCGATGTCCGGAACCTGCACTTCGATGGTTGCCATGTTCACTCCGTGATGACTTCTGCCGGCGGGCCGGCCTGAAAGCTGTAAACGCGCAGCGGCAGCGCCGAACATTTGTCGAACTCGCAGCCCGCGGTCACGCCAAGCTCGGCCACCTTGCGCGCGCTGGCGCCGCGCTGGCCCCAGGCCGAGTAGATCGCGCCCAGCGCGAAGTTGCGTCCTGAGCCGATGCCCCAGAAGCGGTCAAACGAAAACACCTCGCGGTACGAGTAGACGCAATAGATGCCGCTCGGATTGGCAATCACCGCGGTGATCTGCGAGGATTCATACGGGTCGTTATCGTCTTGCTTGGAGTTGAGGAAGTACTTGGCCTTAGGCACCTCGTGCAGCTTCTGGAATGTGCTAAACACCTGCAGCCGCGAGTTCAGCCGGCACTCCTCGCCCATCCCGCGCAGCGCATCGGCCGCAAGGGCGATCTCGTGTTTCTTCTTCTCTACGACGATGGTGGTCATGGGAAGGTTCGTGAAACGTGAAAGGTGAAATGTGAAACGTCAAAAGCGGCGCGCGGTACAGCGCCACGTTTCACTTTTCACTTTTCACTTTTCACGTTTCACCCGTCACGCCTCAAAGAAGAACCCGCCTGAAGTCCGACAGCAAACTGGCCAGATGCGCATTGAAGCGCGCTGCCGAGGCGCCATCGACAACCCGATGGTCCCAGGAGAGCGACAGCGGCAGGATCAGGCGCGGCACGAACTGCTTGCCGTCCCACACGGGTTTGGTGGTCGAGCGGCACACACCGAGGATCGCGACCTCGGGCGCATTGATGATCGGCGTGAAGTAGGTGCCGCCAATGCCGCCGAGCGAGCTGATGCTGAAGGTGCCGCCCTGCATGTCGGCGGGGCTCAGCTTGCCGTCGCGCGCCTTGGCAGCCAGCGCCGAGGACTCCGCGGCAATGTCGAAGATACCCTTCTTGTCGGCGTCCTTGATCACGGGCACCACCAGGCCATTGGGCGTGTCTGCGGCAAAGCCGATGTGCCAGTAGTTCTTGCGAATGATCGCGTCGCCCGTGGTGGCGTCGATCGAGGCGTTGAAGTCCGGAAACTTCTTGAGGGTGGCCACACAGGCCTTGATCAGGAACGCCAGCATGGTGAGCTTTGCCGCGTCCTTGTTCTTTTCGTTTTCCTTGTTCACCTGGACGCGAAAGGCTTCGAGCTCGGTGACATCGGCATCCTCGTGATTGGTGACATGCGGAATCGTCACCCAGTTTCGATGCAAATTGGGCCCCGAGAGCTTCTTGATGCGCGACATGTCCACGCGCTCGATCGGGCCGAACTTCGCGAAGTCAACCTGCGGCCAGGGCAGCAGGCCCGGCAAGCCTCCAGCTTGTGCGGTGGCGGCGGCCGAAGCGGGCCGCCCAGCACCGCTCAATGCGCCCTTGACGAACTCGCGCACGTCATCCTGCGTAATGCGGCCCTTGGGCCCCGTGCCGCGCACCTGATCGAGCACCACGCCCAGTTCGCGCGCGAATTTGCGCACCGACGGCGAGGCGTGTGCCTTGACCGCACCTTCATTGCCGGTCGGCTGCGGACGCTCGATCATCTCGATGGCGAAGTCGGTCGACGTTGGCGACGCAGCAGCAGCCGGCGCAGGGATGGCGGGGGCAGGGATCGCGGGCACCGGCGCAGCGGTTGACGCTGCCGCGCCTTTGGCAGCAGCCGACGTTGCAGCAGGGGCCACGCTGGGAGGCTGCGCCGCCTGCGCGGGCTGTGCGGCAGCAGCCTGTGCAGCATCGCCGGCCTCGAGCACCAGCACCAGCGAGCCCTCGGCCACCTTGTCGCCGATCTTCACCCGCAACTCTTTCACGGTGCCGGCGGCAGACGATGGAATCTCCATAGACGCCTTGTCGCTTTCGACCGTGATCAGCGACTGCTCCTTGGTGACCGCGTCCCCCGGCTTGACCAGCACTTCAATGACTTCGACCTCCTTGAAGTCGCCGATATCCGGCACCTTGATCTCGACCATGCTGCCCATTTATCACCTCATCTTCTTGTCGGCGCATCGTTGGCACGCCGGTGCCGGGCAGCGTGCATGCGCTGCGCCTGTCTCCAGTACTTGTACTTGGCTGCTTGTTCCTGACTGCTAGTTTCTGGCTAGACCGACGCCGGGTTCGGCTTGTCCGGGTTGAGCCCGTACTTCTTGATCGCCTCGGCGGCCTTGGTCGCCGGCACCGCGCCTTCATCGGCCAGTGCCTTCAAGGCCGCGACCACGACGTAGTGGCGATTGACCTCGAAGAACTCGCGCAGCTTCTCGCGCGTGTCGGAGCGGCCGAAGCCGTCGGTGCCCAGCACGCAGTAGCTGCGGCCGCGCGGCAGGTACGGCCGGATCTGGTCGGCAAACAAGCGCATGTAGTCGGTGGAGGCGACCACGGGGCCTGCGGTCTTTTCCAGCAGCTGGGTGACATAGGCCTTGCGCGGCGCGCTAGTCGGATGCAGCAGGTTGTAGCGCTCGGCCTCGATGCCATCGCGCCGCAGCTCGGTGAAGCTGGTGGCACTCCACACATCGCCTGCAACACCCCAGTCCTGCTCGAGCAGTTGTGCGGCTGCGATGACCTCGCGCAGGATGGTGCCGCTGCCCAGCAGTTGCACGCGCGGAATCGACAGGCCCTTGCCGCTGCCCGCCATGCCTTCCTTGAGGAGGTACATGCCCTTGAGAATGCCCTGCTCCTGGCCCTTCTTGAGGCCCGGGTGCGGGTAGTTCTCGTTCATGAGCGTCACGTAGTACCAGATGTTTTCCTGCTCCTCGACCATGCGCTTCAAGCCCTCTTGCAGGATCACCGCGACCTCGTGGGCAAAGGTCGGGTCGTAGCTCACGCAATTGGGCATGGTGGCGCTCATCAGGTGCGAGTGGCCATCCTGGTGTTGCAGGCCTTCGCCGTTGAGCGTGGTGCGGCCACTGGTGGCACCGAGCAGAAAGCCGCGCGACTGCATGTCTCCGGCCGCCCAGGCCAGGTCCCCAACGCGCTGGAACCCGAACATCGAGTACAGGATGAAGAACGGCACCATGATGCGGTTGTTGGTCGAATATGAGGTCGCCGCGGCGATCCACGAACTCATCGCACCCGCCTCGTTGATGCCTTCCTCGAGGATCTGCCCCTTGGCGTCCTCGCGGTAGTACATCACCTGGTCCTTGTCGACCGGCTCATACAGCTGGCCCTGCTGGCTGAAGATGCCGAGCTGGCGAAACATGCCTTCCATGCCAAAGGTGCGCGCCTCATCGGGGATAATCGGCACCACGCGGTGGCCCACGGTCTTGTCGCGCACCAGTTGCGTCAGAAAGCGCACGAATGCCTGCGTGGTGCTGATCTCGCGGCCTTCGGCCGTCGGCTCCAGGATCGCGTTGAATGTTTCCAGTGGCGGCACCGGCAGCTTCTCGTCCGCCAGTCGGCGCCGCTGCGGCAGCGAGCCACCGAGTACGCGGCGCCGCTCCAGCAGGTACTTCATCTCCGGCGAGCTCTCCGCCGGCTTGAAAAACGGCACGTCCTCAAGCTTGTCGTCGGGGATCGGAATGGCAAAGCGATCGCGAAACTCGCGGATCGCTGCTGAATCGAGCTTCTTCAGCTGGTGGGTGGGGTTCTTGCCCTCGCCGATCTTGCCCATGCCGTAGCCCTTCACCGTCTTGGCGAGGATCACGGTCGGCTGGTCAGTGTGCTTGGTGGCCGCTGCATAGGCCGCGTAGATCTTGTGCGGGTCATGCCCGCCGCGGTTCAGGCGCCAGATATCGGCGTCCGACATGCGCGAGACCATCTCCAGCGTCTGCGGAAACTTGCCGAAGAAGTGCTTGCGCACGAAGGCGCCATCATTGGCCTTGTAGTTCTGGTACTCGCCATCGACGGTCTGCTCCATCAGGCGCACCAGGTAGCCGTCCTTGTCGCGCGCCAGCAGCGGGTCCCAGTAGCTGCCCCAGATGAGCTTGATGACGTTCCAGCCCGAGCCGCGAAACTCGCCTTCAAGCTCCTGGATGATCTTGCCGTTGCCGCGCACCGGCCCATCAAGCCGCTGCAGAT
>JBIIZX010000119.1:0-8362 GCA_044346055.1 Burkholderiaceae bacterium
TATGGCTGCGCTTTGCGCCTAGATCAGGTGCGTTTTCGTGCGCTGCTCGGCCACGCTCGAAAAACTCTCAGGCTCTGACTTGGCAGAGGCAAATTGGGATAGGGGCCTATTGCCTGTCCCGGGCGCACAAACGCAAAGGGGCGGCACCTGGGTGCCGCCCCCGCTATGAAGCAGACTGAAGAAGACCGCTCCCTACTCAGGGATCGTCAGAGTCCCCCCGCTGAAGGTGATCCGGTCGCCCGTAGGCGGTGCCGCGTTGATGGCCGGCACGTTGGCGGCGGTGATCGCCGGTGCCGCGCCCGGCGTGCCGCCGCGCGGCGTGGTGCGCACGACCTGCGATGGCGGCAACGCGGTGCCGCTGCGCAGGTTGTTCCACAGGGCATCCATCGCGCGATTGAAGTACACGTGCAGCGGGATATAGCGCGTGTCGTATCCGGGGAAGGTGAGGAAGGCGTCGAAGTGCTGCGCATTGGTGACCTCGATATAACGCATCTTGCTGTTCGCGCCCTCGACGATCTGGTTCTGCGCGTAGTAAGGCCGCGACGAGAAATTCACCGGCACCAGCGTGTCGCTGCGGCCATGCACAACGATCACCGGCTTGCCGCGCAGGTTGCCGGTGCGCTGCACCTCCGCGATGCCGCTCTTCACGCGCACGGCATTGGCGCTGGTTCCCGTGACGAGGTCGCGCTGGCAGCGCGCCGAATCGAACGCGAAGTCCAGCATGCCGGTAGACGGCGACGTGGCGGCGAACAGGTTGCGCGCGCCACCGACCGAGGTGTTAAGCACCATGTTGATGCCCCCGGTCGGCGGCACCCCGTTGCCGACGCCGAAAATGTTCGGCAACGCGGCCGGCTTGGTGGCCGTCACGGCACCGGTGGCATCGGTGGCCGCGAAACTCAGGTCGCACAGGTTGTCCTTCACCGAGAAGCGGCCATGCGTGTTCGAGTACGTCATCGTGATCGACGGTGTGGCGAACTGGAAGTGCGATGCATGCAGCACCGCGGTCTCGGGTTCCCAGCCATAGGCCAGCAGCCGTGCCATCGCATCGTCGGCCTGCGCCTGCGTGGTCGCACCGGTCACAATGCCCTGCGCCACCAGCGCTGCGCAGCGGTTGGTCGCCACGGTGATATTGGCGCCGGCGAAGGCAAACGGCGAACCCGCCGCGGCAGCCGACAGCGCCGCGCACGGCTGCAGCAGGTTGGCGTAGGTAAACCAGTCGTACAGCGGCCGGCTGCCCTCCGTGTACGGCGCCAGCGCGCCGCGCACGATCGACACGCCGCTTTGCGGTGCCAACTGCACATTGGGCTCGCTCACCGCCACGCCGTCGATCAGGCCCTGCGTGTCCTGCTCGGCGGCGGCCAGTGCGGCGCCTGCCCCGTTGGACACACTCGATGCGATAACGGTGGTGTTCGCCGGCCCGAACACGACGGGCTTGCTGCCGTCGGGGTTGGGCGCCGCGTATTTTTCGTTGAGCACATAGAACGCGAACTGGATCGCGCGCAGCGTGTCGCGGCCCCAGTCTTTTTCCGGGTTCTGCTGCGAATGCGCATGCTTGACCGCAAAGCGGTTGGGCGTGGCGGTGTTGAACGCGGCGCGCTCGGCGTCGGTCAGCGCGGCGGTGAAGTTGGAGTTGTTGCCGGCGGCAGCGGCGTCGGCGCGCACGCCGTTGATCCGGTTGACGGTGTTGTTCTGCAGGTCGTGCACGCCGTTGCCGGTGCCTTTGTCTACATAGGCAACCGCACAGCCGCGCTTGAGCCCCCATTCGCCGGCCGAGCCGATCGCGCCATACACGCCGCGCGAGCCGCTCGACGTCCCCGTGATGATGCAAGGCGCACCGAGGTTGAAGGCGTCCGGCAGTTGCACGAGCAGCGTCACGTTCTGCGCGCCGGTGCCGTCGTCCGCGTAGGCCAGATACTCGGTGCCCGCGATCAGCCCCTCGCCAGTGGTCACGGTCCCGGTAGCGGTGACGTTCGGCCCATACAGCGTGCCGAAGCCGCCGTTGGCCGAGGCATCGACGATCGCACGGTAGTTGGTGTGGATCGCCAGCTTGCGCAACTGCGCGGGATTGGTGGAGTCGGTCACCACCGGCGCCGTGGCGCTGCCCAGCCCGGTCTTGCCCAGGCCGGCGGTCAAGAGGTCGTCAGTCACGCCGTCATACGCGGTCGGCGTGATCGTGCCAAGGAAGCTCGGCTTGGTGTTGACGGGTGGCGGCGGCACGGGCGAGGCTTCCGAGCCGCAGCCGGGCAACAGCGCCGCCAGGCTGGATAAGACAAGGCTCGCGCGCACCAAGCGCGCCGCCGGGGTGGTGGGGTCCATCGTGTCTGTCCTCCGTTGGGCGCGGGTCCGCGCGGTGTGCGCGGTCGCCGCTTTTTTGTGAAATCGCTACACCCCGCGCACGGTTGCGCGCGGGGTGCGCAGCATTGCGCAAGCCTGCGCTGCCGTCTACCCCCGACGCTGCGGCAGAGCGGTGTGGCGCCAAAGCATGGACCGGCAGGCGCGGCGGGACGCACTCGCCGGCCCCGGCCCGGATGGCCGCGAACCGGCGTCGCCCTCTCGTTTCAGCGCGGACGAGCAACCGTGCTGCGTGCGCCGCAACTGAATCGACCCGGTGCCGGAGGGCGCGGCGGCACTGCGTGGCCGAAGCCGTCACTTGCCCATGCAAAAGCGCGTGAATCGCGGCGGCTTGTGAATCAAGCGGCTCCCGATTCGTCGGCATGCATGCGTACTCATGTGTGTACTCGATGGCAGTCCGTCACACCTGCCGCACCTCGGGGTTGACGCGATCCGCTTCAGACCATCGTCAGCCAGACCGTTCCGAGTGACCCCGCGACGTCTGTTCAGCCACCAGCCAGCACGCAAGGCCTGCCAACAACCCATGGCGGCCTTGACCGCACGACCGCGTGGGTTACCAGTCGCCGTCGACGGCGGCGAGCGTGGCGGCGAGATCAACGGCGGGCACCGGGACCGGCGACGGCTGTTGAGTGGAGGAAGGCCGAGTTGCGTCTGCATTTCAGCCCGCCGCGATGCCGGGCCGCCAGCGGATCAGGCGGCCGGACCCACACCGGACTCGGCCGCCCCCTGCTTGGCGCGCTTGATTGTGCTGCGGGTCATGCGGTCCACCAGCTCCGGCGACAGCAGCTTCAGCCACAGCGCCAGCCGGCCGCGGCCGGTCATCACGATCTCGGCTTGGCGCTTGCGCAGGCCGGCGACCATTCGCGCAGCGCACTCCGGCGCTGGCATCGAGCGATCGCGCCGGACGACGGCCTGGCCGAACGGCCGGCCCTCCGCGTCGAGGCTGTGAGCGGCAAAGCCCGTGACCACCAGACCGGGATAGGCGATGGTCACACTCACGCCGGAGCCCTGCAGCTCGGCGCGCAGCGCCTGGAAGAAGCCGTCCTGGGCGAACTTGCTGGCGCAGTACGCGGTGCGCTGCGCGATGCCGAGCCGGCCGGCCAGGCTGCACACCGCGAGAATCTGACCGCCGCGCTGCTGCAGCGAAGGCAGGGCGTCGCGCGTGCACCAGGCGCTGCCCATCAGGTTGACGCGCAGCAGACGCTCGAACATGCCGCCGTCGAGCGCGTCGGCCAGTGAAGCGTGCGTGGACACGCCGACGTTGTTCACCAGCAGGTCGATGCCGCCGAAGCTTTGCACCGCGGTGCCGATCAACCGCCGGCACTGCTCGCGCTCGCCGACGTCGGTCGGCACGACGATGGCTTCGGCGCCGGCAGCGCGGCACTGCGCGGCAACCGCTTCGAGGCCGGCCTGGGTGCGCGCGGCCAGCACCAGTCGCGGCCGCTCCGGCGCGAGCTGGCGAGCGAGTTCCGCGCCGATGCCGTCCGAGGCGCCGGCGATGACAATGGTCTTGTCCGTGTAGCGGGTCATCGTGCGCCCGGCTCAGTTGGTTGCCGGCGCGTTGGCCGGCAGCGAGGAGGGCAGCAGGATCGGTGCGTCGTACCACTCGACCGTAAGGTCGGCGCCGAGACCCTGCCTGGCGCGCGCGCGCCAGGGTTCGCTCAAGCCCTGCTCGCCGGCAGCCTGATCACGCCACAGCAGCACGACGCCGACTGTGCCGTCGCCGACGACCGTGTATTCGCGCAGCAGCCCGCCTGCGTCGGCGGCCAGCGTGGCGCGCAACTGCGCCGCACGTGCGACGGCGTCCCCGCCCGCCGGCACGGTCACGAGCGCGACCACCGCTTCGCTGCGCGCAGTGGCAGGCGTGCCGCCGGGCGTGTTGTCGGTCACCTTCAGCACGTTGAAGTAGCGCACCTCGCCCGGTGCGCCACGCTCCTTCTCTACGCGCGCGAACCAGGCGGAGTTGAACCACGCTTGGGCGCTGGCGCGGTCCTTCCACAGGTAGATTCCGCCGTAGCGACCGTCGGCCTGGGCGATCGTATAGATCTTGAAGTAGAGTCCAGGCAGCTTGTTGTATTCGACAATGCTGTCGCGCATCCTGCTGGCCACCAGGAACTTCGGCGCGTACCACGGCTTGGGCACACGCACGACGGTGACCACGGGAGTTTCTGCAGCGGCGAAGGTCTGCGCGATGGCAGGGGCGG
Organism: Burkholderiaceae bacterium; assembly: GCA_044346055.1. Lineage (GTDB taxonomy): Bacteria > Pseudomonadota > Gammaproteobacteria > Burkholderiales > Burkholderiaceae_F > JALHMQ01. The sequence continues at coordinate 4,557 of JBIIZX010000119.1, forward strand.
AAACCGCCAGCGCGGCGAGCGTGGAAAGGGCAAGGGCTTTCATCGGTTCATCCTCCAAGTAGCGGCTGCGGCAAAGGGCAGCCTCCCCGACTTGGACGAAAACGGTCGCGACTTGTGACTGCGAAGCGGCTATACCGAACGCGCACTCGGTACGACTGAACGGCGCGGAAGCCCATGCCGGCGTAGCCGCCCGAAGCGGGCACGGCATGACACGTTCCCCCGCGAGCACCGCACGGCTCGATGGCCTGGTTCCGGCACCGCCACGGCCTGCCGCGGGGCGGCGAGGTCCGGCGAGGCGAGGACGCGCTCGTTCGCCGGTGACAAGGTGATAGCGGTCACGGTCCTGAGCGCACCGCGCCGCTGATGAGCCGTTATCGAATGCGGCCAACGCTCTGCTGCCCTGTCGAACTGCGCCGTCGAAGGCGCCGATCACATCGCCGGCATCGGGCCGCTGCCGTACGCGCAGCGGCCGGGGGTGCCCTTTGCGCCCGGTTCAGGACCGTGGCAAGAAGGCCCGCGCGCTCATGGCCTCCAGCACGCCCGCCGGCATCCAGTGCCGCACGCCGTGGAGAAACCGCGCCAGCGCGCCGAAACGGTAACTCGGCGCAAACCGCGCCACCGTCATCAGCCGCGCAATCCGTTGCGCGAGCCAGCGCGGGTCGTGACCGGTGCTCGCCCCGGCGCGAAACGCTTCGATCGCGTGGCTGCGCGCCGGGGCATAGTCATCCAGCTCGCGCGCTGCCAGTTGCACTTGCGCCACCGCGCCGGTGGCCACCGAAGTGGTCTGCACGACCGTGACCTGGATGCCGAGCGGGGCGAGCTCGAAGCGCAGCGCCTCGGACAAACCCTGCAGCGCAAACTTCGATGCGGTGTAGATCGAGTGAAAGGGAATCGGCGCGAAGCAGGCGGTCGAGCCGATGTTGATGATGCGCCCCGAGCGCTGCGCGCGCAGCAGCGGCAGCGCGGCGCGGATCGTGCGCACCACGCTGAAGAAGTAGGCATCGAACTGCGCCTGCACCTGCTCCATCGTGTGCTCTTCGAGCGCGCCGGCGTAGTACTGCCCGGCGCTGTTGATCAGGCCGTCGAGCCTGCCGTACACGCGCTTGACCGTAGCGAAGGCGGTGCCCACCGCCGCGTCGTCGTTCAGATCGGCCTGGATCCACTGGAAACGCGGATGCGTGAAATCCGGACGCGAACGACTGGCTCCAATGACGCGGTAATCACGCGCAAGCAGCACCTGCGCGGTGGCCGCGCCGATGCCGCGCGAGACACCAGCCACGAAGACCACCGGTGCGGGCTGCTCTGTCATCTCACGCGGTCCCATCCCCGGGCTCGGCGCGTGCTCCAGGTCGAGCTTGCGTCATCAACAGGTCGAAGCCGGTGTAGGGGACGAGCGGATACGTCCTGCAACTGACGAGCCCCGCCGCGACCAGCGGCAGCGCCTGGACGAATGCCTCGGCCTGCGCAGCGTCGGCGGTTTCGAGTTCGAGCACGCCGCCGCCGCCGTGCGCGATGTAATGGGCCGCACGGACGATGCCGGACTTCATCCCGTCCCAGGCCATTCGCACTTCGTCGGGGAGCAAGGCCTGAAGTCGCGACGGTTGCGCGCCCTCGATGACGTGAAGGATGGCGATCGTCTTCATGCGTGCTCCACGGCACGCTCTTGCGCTGCCGCGTGCGATGCGCGGATCTGCATCAAGCGCTGTTCGAGCGAGCTCTGGATCCAAGGCAGTGCATCGGAGCCGACGGCTGTTCGCAGCGGCGGGTCTTCGGCGTCAACCAGCGCGAGGATGCGCTGGACCACCACTTCCGGGTCACCCGGCACCATGCTCGTGAATTGGGACATGACTGCGGAGCGCACGCCGTCGTAAACCGCGATGGGCGCGCTGAACTCCATCGATGTGGCGAAGTTGGTTGCGAAGTATCCGGGCTCCACGATCGCGACCTTGATGCCGGTCGGCACCAATTCTCCGGCAAGCGATTCAGACAGCGCCTCTACCGCGTGCTTGGTGGCTGCATACAGGCCAGCCATCGGCATGGTCGCGTGACCGACGGCTGAAGACATCTGGATGATGCGGCCGCGCTTGCTCCGGCGCAGGTGGGGCAGCGCCGCTCGCACCAGGCGAACCACGCCGAACACGTTGGTCTCGAAGACATCGCGCAGCGTCGCGTCGCTGGCTTCTTCCACCGCGCAGAACAGTCCGCGGCCGGCATTGTTGACGAGGACGTCGATCGACCCGAATGCAGCGAACGAGGCGGCCACACCGGCGTTAACCGACGCGTCGTCCCTGACGTCGACTGGCAGACACTTGAGTCGGTCCGGATAGCGCTGCGCAAGTTCACGCAGCGGCTCGACGGTTCGTGCCAGCGCCGCGACACGCGCGCCACGTGCCAGAGCGTGTTCGGCCAGAAGTCGTCCGAATCCGCTGGACGCTCCGGTGATCAACCAGCTGTTGGTATCGATTGAAGTCATTTCAAAGCCCTCTTTTCGTTGATGAGTTGGGAAGTGCAAACCTCATGGCGGCGATGGGCGGACGCATTCCTTGCATCGACTGATCTGGTGGTCGGGTCGCGGCGCTTCGTGTGCACGGTCATGGCCTCACCGGCCGATGCGCTTCAAGCCGATCGACGAAGTCGCGCACTGCCACGCCGATGGCCGCGGGGTTGTCTTCCTGCACGTAGTGCACGCCGGGGCCCAGATCGACCGTCATGCAGTTCTTCAGGCGAGCTTCGTACCAGCGGGCTCGCTCCTCCGAGATCAAGGCACCCGGGCTCGCCTTGAACATCAGCTTCGGCAACTCGGTCTGAAGCAGCCAGTCGTGGTACGCGCACGCCATCGCGTAGACGTCGGCCGGCTCGCCTCCGATCGGAATCTCGTTCGGAAAGCGCCACATCGGTTCGCGCGCGGCTGGCTGCGCGAACGGCGCCCGGTAGTGCGCCATCGTTGCCTCCGGCACACCGCGCACCACCGAACCGGGCAGAACGCGTTCGATGAATGCGTTCTGCTCGACGATCAGCTCGCGCCCGACCCCGGGCGTGCGGAAGGCCTTGAACAGATCGCGCGCCCGCGCCGGAAAGTCCAGCCAGGTCGGAAACGGCGCAATGAACTCCATGAACGCCAGCCCGCGGATGGCGTTCTCGTGCCGTCGCGCGTAGTCGAATCCGAGCGCCGAACCCCAGTCGTGCAAGACCAGCACCAGGTCGTGCAGACCGAGCGCCGCGCTGAATCCTTCGACGAAGCGCGCGTGATCGGCGACCCGGTAGTCGATGGCTGGTTTGTCCGAACGCCCGAAGCCGGGCAGATCGGGCGCGATGCAGCGCGCGACCGTCGCAACATGCGGCACGATGTTGCGCCACAGGTAGGACGAGGTTGGATTCCCGTGCAGGAACAATACGGTCGGTCCCCGGCCTTCATCCAGGTAAGCGAGCCTGACGCCGTCGATTTCGACGAAACGCCTCTCGAACGGGTCGATTGAGCGTGGGTTGTCGTTCATGCGAGGCTCCCAGTGCGAAGTCGGCCGCGGCCACTCAGCGCAGCACGCCGTACTGCACCGGCACCCAGCGGTAGGCCGCGCCCTCGGCGCGGACCCGACCCAGGCCGGGGAACGAGATGTGCGCCGCCCCGACCAGGTAACCCTCGCGCGCGGCTTCCGCAAAGGCCTTCCAGCGCTGCGCTGCCGCTGCCGCACTGTCGCTGTCGAAGGCGATCGTGACTTCAGGATGCGGAAACTGCACAGCCGCGGCGTGGATCAGGTCGCCCCACAGCACCAGTTTCTGGCCTTCGCTTTCGACCACAACGAAACTGT
>JBIIZX010000120.1:0-8283 GCA_044346055.1 Burkholderiaceae bacterium
CGCGGCCAGCTTGCGCTCAAGTGCTCGCCGATGCCAACGGGCATCGGCTGCGCCCCTCTCGCACAATCTGGCTCGCGCCGGCGCCGCGCAATTCCCGCGTCCCTGATGAAACATCCGGGCTAGCTTTGGGTGCACGTGCGACCGCGCAGCGGTCGCGTACACCCAAAGCGAAGCAAATGGATAATGGGGGATGGGCTTCATCGCGCTCGTCCTCACCCTCGTCCTGGAGCAGCTGCGGCCGCTGCCGGCGCAGACCACGCTTGGCAGCGTGGTCGAGGCCATGGCTGATGGCGCCGAGCGCGAGATGAATGCCGGGCGGCGGCGGCACGGGCTGTATGCCTGGCTGCTGCTGGTGGGCGGCCTCGCGCTGCTGGCGGGGCTTCTCTATGGCCTGGCCAAGCACTTCAATGTGCTGCTGGCGCTTGGCGTCAACGTGGTCGTTCTGTACCTGACCATGGGCTTTCGCCAGTTCAGCCATCCGTTTACCGAGATCCAGGTTGCACTGGGTGGAGGCGACCTCGCTACGGCGCGGCGCGTTCTCACGCAATGGAAGCGCGAGGAAGATCCGGCTTACGACGCGCACGAGTTGCCAGTTGAAGAAGTGGTGCGGCAGGCCATGGAGCGCGGCGTGTTGCTGGCGCATCGCCATGTCTTTGGCGTGCTGTTCTGGTTTGTGCTGCTGCCGGGTCCGATGGGGCCGGTGATGTATCGGCTGGCCGAATACGTGGCGCGGCGCTGGAACCGGCCGCCGGCCAATGGCCGCACGCCCGATCGATTTGGCGACTTCGCGCAGCGCGCGTTCCAGTGGATCGACTGGCTGCCGGTGCGCATGAGCGCGCTGGGCTTTGCGATCGTCGGCGACTTCGAGGCCACGCTTTACTGCTGGCGCCAGGTGACCCGCAAGTTCAGCGCCTCGGGTGGCCTGCCAGCGCCGGACTCGCGCCTGGTGATCCTGTGCGCCGGCAGCGGCGCGCTGGGTACGCGGATGATGACGACCGCGGAGTCAGTCGCGGTGTTCGACGAGCCCGGCAACGAGGGCGCAGGGCTGGCGGAGCCGGACCCGAGCCGGTTGCGCTCGGGCGTGGCCCTGGTGTGGCGCGCGTTGCTGCTGTGGCTTGCGCTGCTGCTGTTGCTGTCGATTGCCGGCTGGCTCGCCTAGAAAAGGGTGCGCACTGACTCGCTTGGCGCTTCGAGAAGCATCAAGTCGTTAAGCGATCAAGCGATCAAGCGATCAAGCGGGCCGAGCAGTGCCGCACTGCCAGCACACCCCAAACTGCGGCTCGATCTGCTCCCCGCAGCCGCAATCCCACGACGGGCCATCCACCGGTTGCTGGATCTCGGCGATCAACTGGCGCGCGCGCGGCTCGTCCAACCAGTTGTCGACCCAGACCTGCGGCGCGCACTCCAGGAAAGGAATATCGCCGATTGCGCCCGACAGCGCCGTGTTGCGCACTTCGCAGCGGATGCCGGCGGCGCGCAGCACGTTAGCGTAGTGGGCAGCCTGTACTGGGTGCTCGCAGCGCATCAGAAGCATCATCGCGCGGCCTCCTGCTCCAGATCGCGATAGAACGCATAGCGTTCGGCGCCGATCTTGCCCTGGGCGAGTGCTGCGCGCACGGCACAGTCAGGCTCGGCCAGATGGCGGCAGTCGCTGAAGCGGCAGTGGCCGAGAAATGGGCGGAACTCGTGCAGTGCGGCGGCGCGCTCCTTGCGTGGTACATGCGCCAGTCCAAACTCCTGGAAGCCCGGCGTGTCCACCAGCGCACCACCGCCGAGCGATGCAGGCAGGTCAAACCACTGCGATGCAGTCGTTGTCTGCTTGCCCACGTTCAGGCGTTGCGAGTACTCCTGTGTGCGCGCGTTGACATCGGGCAGGAGCAGATTGAGCAGGGTGGACTTGCCCATGCCCGATTGCCCGACCAGCAGCGTGGTGCGGCCGGCAACTGCGGCCGCCCAGCGGGCGTGGGTGGTCGCATCGTGCTTGGCCGACAGCGCAAGTGTGGCCACGCCAAAGCCGGCCAGGCGCGCCAACTCTGTGCGCGCCAGGTCAAGGCCCTCGGTAATGTCGGTTTTGTTCAGCACGGCCAGCGCGGCCACGCCCGCCGTCTCTGCAGCCACCAGCGCGCGCCAGATAAAGCGCGGGTTAAACGGAGGGCGCGGGGCAAAGATGATCGCCACCTGGTCGATATTGGCGGCGAGCTCCTTGACGCGCACGAGGTCGGAGCGGAACAGCAGGGAACGGCGCGGCTCGATCGATTCGATGGCCAGCTGCTCGCCACCATCGGCACACTGCACCCGGTCGCCCACCACCACGTCGCCGCGCTTGCCCCGCCGCACGGCCTGGCGCAACACGCCATCGTCCGTGCGCACCAGCCCATTGCGGCCGAAGGTCGCCACGACCGTGGCGACGACGGTCGGGATGCCGGTGGGCGCGGCGGTGTTGCCCGCCACGCCGGATCTAGGCCGCGCCGAACTGCTGCGCATGCAGCGCGTCGAACTTGGCGGCGCAGATGAAGTCGTTTTCTGAAATGCCGTTCACGGAGTGGGTGTTCAAGCGCACCGTGCAGCGGTTGTAGCTCACGGCGAGATCCGGGTGATGGTCTTCCCGGTGCACCACAAAGGCGAGCGCGTTCACGAACGCAATCGTCTCGTAGTAATTGCCAAAGCGAAAGCTGCGCTCGATCGCGTCATCCACGTATGCCCAGTCGGGCAAGACCGCCAGCTGCGCCTGCACTTCGGCCGTGCTCATCGCGGCATGGCCTTCCAGTGGGCGGCTGGTGCGCGCGAGCAGTTGATCGCGGGTCAGAGTCAGCATGGCAGCGGGCGGCAGGTGGACACGACGCACATGTCAGTGCGCTCCCGCTGGCTGCAGCAGCCTCTGGATGCGCACGGCCGCCGGCGGGTGCGAGTCGTAGAACGCCGAGTGCAGCGGATCGGGTGTAAGAGTGGAGGCGTTGTCCTGATACAGCTTGACCAGCGCACTAACCAGGTCCTCGGGACGCGCGTGCTGCGCGGCAAAGGCATCGGCCTCAAACTCCTGCTTGCGTGAGAGCACGCTGCCAATCGGTGCGAGCACAAAGGTGAACACCGGTAGCACGATCAGGAACAGCAGCAGGGCAAGACCTTCATTGCCACCGGCCGGCGACGGCTCCACGCCCAGGCCCTGGTAGAACCACGGCTGCGTGGCAAGCCAGCCCAGCAGCGCGAGAAACGCCAGGCTCGCCACAAAGGCAAACACCAGCCGCTTGGTCACGTGCTTGAGCTTGAAGTGGCCGAGTTCGTGCGCCAGCACGGCCTCGATCTCATCGGGCACCAGGCGCTCGATTAGCGTGTCGAAGAACACGATGCGCTTGGCGCGGCCCAGACCGGTGAAGTAGGCATTGCCATGGGCCGAGCGGCGCGAGCCGTCCATCACGAACACGCCGCGGCTGGCAAAGCCCGTGCGCGTCAGCAGTCCGCCGATGCGCTCGGCCAGCGTCTGGTCCTGCAGCGGCTCGAACTTGTTGAACAGGGGCGCGATCAGCGAGGGGTAGACCAGCAGAACGATGGCATTGAAGCTGATCCACACCAGCCACGCATACAGCCACCACAGGTTGCCTGCGCTCTGCATCAGCCACAGCACCACGGCAAGGATCGGCAGACCAAGCAGCGTGCCCAGCAGCAGTGACTTGAGCGCGTCGGTGACGAACAGCCCCAGGGTCATGCGGTTGAAGCCAAAGGCCTGCTCGATGCGAAAGGTGCGATACCACTCGAACGGAATGTCGACCACGGTGACCACCAACACCACTGCGCCGACGATCAGGATCTGGAACACGAAGCCGCGGCCAACGAGTGACTCGATCACCCCGGCGATCCAGTCCAGGCCGCCGAGCAGCGTAAGCGCCACCAGCAGTGCCGCGCTCACTGCCGTCTGTACAACGCCCAGGCGCTGCTTGGCGATCGTGTAGCGCGCTGCACGCTGGTGCGCGTCGAGGCTGATGCGCTCGGCAAACTGCGCCGGCACGGCGTCGGCATGCGCGGCCACGTGGCGCATCTGCCGGGTGGCGAGCCAGAATTTCAGGCCCACCATGGTGAGCAGGAAGGCGACGAAGATCGTTGTGAGGACGAGGGCCATGGGAAGGTGGAAAGGGCAATGCGCGGTCGTATGACAGGGTACAGGTTGCGCAGCGCGCAGTTGGTGGCTTATCGCTTGCGCGATGCTGGGCACAGAGGACCGGCAATTGCTGCGGCGAGTATCGTGCGTCTGGCCGTGGACCTGCCTGGCGTTGCGTGGCGCTGTGTGGCGTTAGGCGAAACTGCCGTCACGCAAGCAGCGCAGCTCAGCGCTGCTCGATCTCACTACTCAATCTCACTGCAGAATCTGACTGCTCAATCGCGAAACTCAATCCGCGCTCGAAAAAAATTATGTCACAGCCCCTTGGTCCAGCCGCCCTTGCCGCGGCCGAGCGTCACCCCCGTTACAGCGAGTCGAACCTGATCTGGGTCGACATGGAAATGAGCGGGCTGAATCCAGATTCCGACCGTGTTCTAGAGGTGGCAGCGGTGGTCACCGACGCGCAGCTCGAGGTGATCGCGCAGGGTCCGGTGCTGGTGGTGCATCAGGCCGACATGGTGCTCGCTGCCATGGACAGCTGGAACACGGCCACGCATGGCCGCTCAGGGTTGACCGGGAAAGTGCGCGCCTCGCAGTTGCATGAGTCGGAGGTCGAGCAGGAGATGCTGGCGTTTCTCGCGCGCCATGCGCCAGCCGGTAAGTCGCCCATGTGCGGCAACTCCATTTGCCAGGACCGGCGCTTCATGGCGCGCTGGCTGCCTCGGCTCGAGGCATTTTTCCATTATCGCAATGTCGATGTCAGCACCCTGAAGGAACTGGGCCGGCGCTGGGCACCGGAGGCCGTGCGCTCGTTCGAAAAAAAGAGCAAGCACGAGGCGCTGTCGGACATCTACGAGTCGATCGACGAGCTCAAGCACTATCGCCAGCACCTGATGAAGGTGTGAGGCGGCACTTGGGCGCGCTCGATGACGCTCGATCGCGCTCGATCGAGCTCAATCGATCTCAATCGACTGACCAATTGATTCGTTGGGCGCTACTGCTCGGCAAAGCCGGCCTTGCGCAATCCGGCGATCAGCTGAGCTTCCCGTTGTGCGGCGGTCACCGGATGTGGCGAGCTTGATTTGCTGCGCAGCCAGGCGATCGTGAACTTGGGCTCGCGCCGCAACAGCTCGTCGCGCGCCAGTGCGGCATTCTTGGCGTCACCTCGCAACGCGTACGCAGAAGCAAGCAGCATGTAATCGGGCCAGTCGGGCGCGAAGGCCATGCCTCGCCGGCACGAGGCAATTGCCTCGTCATAGCGTGCCAGGTACAGCAGGGCGCGGCAGCGCGTATTCAGGTGCACGCCCACCGTCTCGTTGTCCGGGTTCAGCCGGATGGCCTTGTCCAATGCAGCCACGGCTTCCCCGGCGCGTCCGACCATCAGCAGGATCTGGCCGCGCTGCGCCTGTGCTTCACTGTCATACGGGTTGATCGCGAGCGCGCGCTCTGTGGCCTCGGCGGCCGCATCCAGCTGCTCCATGCTTTGCAGCACCGTGGCCCGTGCGCGCCAGGCGACAGCACTGTTGGTGCGCAGGCTGATGGCGCGCAATGACAGCGTGTCCGCCGTCTGCAGCAGGCGTCGGCTGTCGTCTGCTGTGCCGGCGCGATTGGCCTCGTGGTCGTGCAGGTAGGCCGCACCGGCGAGCGCCTCGACGTTATCGGGCGCCAGTTGCAGCGCACGTGCAAACAGGCTGCGCACTTCGTTCAAGTGCGCATCGGTGGTCATATTGGGCAGCAGCGTCCACCCGCGCAGCACGAGCTCGGTGGCATCGGCACCCGTTTGCCCGTGGCGTGCTAGTTCTGCGCGCCGGATCTCACCGGCGACCTTGTTCACCAGCGGCCCGATCAACTCCAGCGGCACCGGCTCGCCTGCGCTGACCACTGCGGTAAGCCGGTTGCTCCACAGCTGGCGTCCGCTCACCGCATCGAGTAGCCGCACCCGCAAGCGGATCTCGCTGCTGCCGCTCTTGTCCAGATCGCCTTCGAGCAGGTAACGAACATGCAGGCGTGCGCCCAGTGCAACTGGATCGCTGATCTGCGCACTCGCCGTGGCAACAGCGCTCGGCGCGGCCACCGCCCCGCCCAGCATCTGCGCCAGCGTCATCGTCGTGTCGGCGGTCAGGCTGCGTGCCAGTGCGTTGCCCGCCTCGCCTGCGCTGGACTCAAACGGCAGCACCGCGAGCGAGCGGCGTTCGACCTCACGCCCGGCCCACGGCGCCAGCACGAGCAGCGCGCCCAAGGCCGCCACTATCGCCAAAGCAGCAACCAGCGCGCGCGCCGGCAGGCGGCGGCGCAGCCGCTTCAACGCCGCCATGCGATTGGTGCCTTGGACCCGCACCTTGTACACACGGATCGGCCGCTTCAGGTTCTTCACGCGGTGGTGCCCGGCATCAACGAGTTGCACACTCTTGAGCTGGCGCACCTGCTCGCGTATTGCGGCCGAGATGGTGATTTCGCCAGGCTCGGCCAGCGCTTCCAGGCGGGCGGCGACGTTGACGCCATTGCCGACGATCTCGCCACCGTCGATCAGGATGTCCCCGAGGTTGATGCCGATGCGCAGCTCGATGCGCGAGTCCGGCGCAAGGTCGCGATTGCGTTCGGCGAGTTCGCGCTGAATCTCGACAGCCGCCGACAATGCCTCCACCGCGCTGGCAAACTCCACCAGCACGTCATCGCCCTTGCTGCGCACCGGTCGGCCATGATGGCGGGCGATGGCCGGATCAATGACCTCGGCCCGCACGTCACGCAGCCGCACGTGCGTCCCATGCTCGTCGCGCTCCATCATGCGGCTGTAGCCGGCGACGTCGGCGAGCAGGATGGCGGCCAGGCGCCGCGTCGGTGCGATTTCTTCTTCCACGGCCCCTAGTGTCGTGATCGCGACGTGGTTGCGCAAGCTGGGAGCGGTGCCGGGGTGTGGTGGATCAGAGAAGGTGCTGATGCACAAGCTCTCAGGCGTGATCGAGCTCCGTCCGCTCGGCGCTCCTCTCCCGTTGTGCGCCTGCATGCGCACAACGGCAGGCTGCGGGAAACGCCGCGCAGGGCTTCGATCGGTACTTGTGGGTGGAACGCTTCGCGTTCCCCGCCCGCGCTCATAGGCGCGGGCGACAGGCGCGAGTGAGCTTCGTCGGCTGAGCTTTCCTCTCCCGTTTTGCGCCTGCATGCGCAAACGGGCAGGCTGCGGAAAACGCCGCGCAGGGCTTCGATCAGTGCTTGGGCGTGGAACGCTTCGCGTTCCCCGCCCGCGCTCATAGGCGCGTGCGACAGGCGCGAGTTGCTTTCTGCGCCTGTCCCGCCGCCAGGAATCGAACCTGGATCTGAGTCTTAGGAGGACCCCGTTCTATCCATTGAACTACGGCGAGAACTGGCGAGTATAAGAACGTAGCGGCTGGGCTGCTGCGCGGCGCGTGCATCGATCGTGAGCAATCCAGCGCAAAGCCCGTACTGGCGCGCCTTGGCGCATGATGGGATAGGCCTTATCCACAGTTTGTGTGGATAACGCTGCCCTCACACTGAGCAGGTTGCGCCGGGCCGATAGAATCCGCGCCCGCATGATTGCGGCCCGCCGCAGTTGGCACCGGCCGCCGCGCCGTTGGGCGCCCACGCACGCTGCCCACGCACGCCGCCCCAAAATAGGACTCCAATGGCCACAGCTTCCCGCCCGCGCGCCGCCCGTGACTATGGCGAGGCGTCGATCCGCGTGCTCAAGGGACTGGAACCAGTCAAGCAGCGGCCGGGCATGTACACACGCACCGACTCGCCGCTGCACATCGTGCAGGAGGTGATTGATAACGCCTCCGACGAGATCCTCGCAGGGCACGGCACCCGCGTCGATGTGACGCTGCACAATGACGGTAGCGTGAGCGTGGACGATGACGGCCGCGGCATTCCGGTCGGGCTGCATCCGGAGGAGAAGGCGCCGGTGGTGGAGATCGTCTTCACGCGGCTGCATGCCGGCGGCAAGTTCGACAAGCGCGCCGGCGGCGCCTACTCGTTCTCAGGCGGTCTGCACGGGGTCGGCGTGTCGGTCACCAACGCGCTGTCGGAGCGGCTCGATGTCACGGTGTGGCGCGACGGCAAGCTGCACATGATGGGGTTTGCCGACGGCGACGTGGCGCAGAAGTTGTCGAGCAAGAGTGCCAAGGGCGAGGAGAAGCAGTCGGGTACGCGGGTGCAGGTGTGGCCCAATCCCA
>JBIIZX010000121.1:0-8237 GCA_044346055.1 Burkholderiaceae bacterium
ATTGCCCCTGGAGCCGACATGACCCAGTTGAACATCAACGGGCGCAGCGTCACTGTTGACGCCGATCCCAGCACGCCACTGCTGTGGGCGCTGCGCGACAACCTGCAACTCACCGGCACCAAGTTCGGCTGCGGCATCGCGGCCTGCGGCGCCTGCACCGTGCACATGGACGGCAAGCCGGTGCGGGCCTGCATCACGCCGATCAGCAGCGTGGCGGGGGCGCAGATCACCACGGTGGAGGCGATCGAGAACGACCGCGTGGGCCGCGTGGTGCAGGACGCCTGGGTGCGCAACGACGTCGTGCAGTGCGGCTACTGCCAGAGTGGGCAGGTGATGGCGGCCACGGCGCTGCTTAAAACCAAGAAAAACCCCACTGACCAGGACATCGACGAGGCCATGGCCGGCAACGTCTGCCGCTGCGGCACCTACCAGCGCGTCCGCGTCGCCATCAAGGACGCGGCCAAGAGCCTGGGCTGAGGAGCACACGCATGGACAAGCTAATCAACGCACACCTGCCTGCCGGCAAAGTGCTGGCGGCCCTGTCGACCACTGCGGCGCGCAAGTTCTCGCGACGCGAGTTCATGCGGGCCACCGGCGTGACCGGCGGCGGCCTGATGCTTGGCATCGCCCTGCCCGCCACCCACCGCTTTGCCCAGGCCCAGCAGAACGCCAAGTTCGTCTATCCGCCGGCCGCCTTCGTGCGCATCGCGCCGGATAACACCGTCACCGTGCTCATCAACAAGCTCGAGTTCGGCCAGGGCGTAATGACCTCGCTGCCGATGCTGATCGCCGAGGAACTCGAGTGCGACTGGTCCAAGGTGCGTGCCGAACACGCGCCGGCGGCCCAGGTTTATGCGCACCCCGGCTTTGGCATCCAGATGACGGGCGGCTCGACCTCAATCGCCTCGAGCTACCTGCAGTTCCGCACCATTGGCGCCACCGCGCGCCAGATGCTGCTGAGCGCGGCTTCGCAGCAGTGGAACGTGCCGGTGAGCCGGCTCGACACCAAGGACGGCGTGGTGGTGGAGCTGGGCGGCGGCAAGCGGCGCGCGACCTACGGCTCGCTGGCTGCCGCGGCGGCCAAGCTGCCGGTGCCCGACAAGACCGGTATCAAGGCTGAACGGGCGGACTTCAAGCTGATTGGCAAGCCGATGCGCCGCATCGACTCGCGCGAGAAAGTCAATGGCAGCGCCAAGTTCAGCATCGACCATAGCCTGCCCAATATGCGCGTGGCGGTGGTGGCGCGTCCGCCGGTGTTTGGCGGCAAGGTGGCCAGCTTTGATGCCGCCAAGGCGCGCGCCATCAAGGGTGTGGAAAACGTGCTGCAGGTGCAGACCGATCGCGGCGGCAGCGGCGTGGCGGTGATTGCCAACGGCTACTGGCCCGCCAAGCAGGGCCGCGATGCGCTCGACATCAAGTGGGACCTGCCGGCCGGTGTCACCACCGGCGCGCAGATGACGCAGTACCGGGAGCTGGCAAGCCAGCCCGGTCTGCCCGCGCGCAGCGACGGCAGTGCCGATGCGATCAAGTCGGCCGCGCGTACGCTGCAGGCCGAGTTTGAATTTCCCTACCTGGCCCACGCGTCGATGGAGCCGCTTTCAGCCCTCATCGATCTGAAGCCCGATGGCATGACGGTCATCTGCGGCTCGCAGTTCCAGACCATCGACCAGGTGCTGACCTCGCAGGCCGCTGGACTGGCGCCGGAGCAGGTCAACCTCGTCACCACGTTTGCCGGTGGCGGCTTTGGCCGCCGCGCCAATCCGACCTCGGACTATCTGGTGGAGGCGGTGCGCGTGGCGCGCGCCATGAAGCAGGCGGGCATCGATGCGCCCGTCAAGGTGGTGTGGTCGCGCGAAGACGATATGAAAGGCGGCTACTACCGCCCTTCGCATGTCCATCGCGTGAGCATCGGTCTCGATGCCAAGGGTGCCCCGCTGGCCTGGCAGCACACCATCGTCGGCCAGTCGATCCTCAAGGGCACGGCGTTCGAGAAGTTCATGGTCAAGGACGGCGTCGACTCAACCGCCACCGAAGGTGTGGTCGACACACCCTACAAGCTGCCCAACATGCGCGTGGCCGTGCATCACCCGGATGCCAATGTGCCCGTGCTGTGGTGGCGCTCGGTGGGCCACACCCACACCGCCTTCGTGATGGAAACGCTGATCGATGAGCTGGCAGCGGCCGCCAAGCAGGACCCGATCGCCTTCCGCCTGGCGTTGCTCGATGCCAAGCACACGCGCCATCGCGCGGTGCTCACCTCGGTGCGCGAGCGCTCGGGCTGGGGCAAGCCGTTGCCCAAGGGGCGCGCCCGCGGCGTGGCGGTGCATGAGAGCTTTGGTTCGGTGTGCGCGCACGTGGCCGAAGTGGGCATCGAGAACAACGCCGTCCGCGTCTATCGCGTGACCTCTGCCATCGATTGCGGCACGGCCGTAAATCCGCTCACCATCGACGCGCAGGTACAGTCGGCCATGGTCTATGGCCTGAGCGCGGCGCTATATGGCCGCATCACGCTGAAGGATGGCCGCGTCGAGCAGGGCAACTACAGCGACTACCCGGTGCTGCGCATCAACGAGATGCCCGAGATGAGCGTGCAGATCGTGCCCAGCACCGCCGCCCCCACAGGCGTGGGCGAACCGGGCACGCCGCCGATCGCGCCGGCCGTGGCCAACGCCGTGTTTGCGCTGAACGGCAAGCGGCTGCGCAAGTTGCCGTTCGACCTGACGGCGTAAGTAGCAATCGCGTCTCAGGAGCGACTGCTTAGGCTGCGGTTACGCCTCAGTGCTGCCATACGGGCTCGCGCACCCGCGTATTCCAGCGGGTGTGCAGCCCACTGAATGACGTGCCGAGAGCCCAATGGCTGCGGCACAATGCCCGCCTTCGCGCCTTTGCTGCCTGCAGCGCTCTTCGTGCTTCAGGCACCGCGCGATGTTGAACCAAGAACAACAGACCAATCAATCACGCGCAAGGAGAAGCCATGAGTCGTTCAACCCTGGCCGCCACAATCGTCTCGGCGGCGGCCCGCACCGCTGCCGGCGTGCTCGCGCTCGGCATTGCCGTTAGTGCGTCAGCGCAAACCAACCGCGCCGAATGCGAGAAGACCTACAAGCCCACGGTCGGCCAGTCCGGCAAGGACGTGGTATGGGTGCCGACGCCCGATGAACTGGTGCGCCGCATGCTCACCATGGCCAAGGTCACGCCGCAGGACTTCGTGATCGACCTGGGCGCGGGCGACGGCAAGATCGCCATCGCCGCGGCCAAGCCGCCGTTCGGCGCCACCTCGCTGGGCATTGAATACAACCCCGACATGGTCAAGCTCGCCAATTGCATGGTGCAAGTGGAAGACGTGCCGGCCCGGACCAAGATCATCCAGGGCGACATTTTCAAGGAAGACTTCAGCAAGGCCAACGTCATCACGATGTACCTGCTGCCCGAGCTCAACCTGTGCGTGCGCCATCGCATCCTGGGCATGAAGCCGGGCACGCGCGTGACCTCGCACCAGTTCACCATGGGCGACTGGGAGGCCGATGAGACGGCCGAGATCGAGTACCGCACCGCCTACCTGTGGATCGTGCCGGCGCGCATTGGCGGCACCTGGGCCATGAAGGATTCGGCCGGCCTGGCGTTCAACGTGACGCTCAACCAGACGTTCCAGAAGATTGGCGGCGACGTCGCTCTCGGCAGTGCCAAGCAGCCGCTGGTCGGCGCCGCGCTGCGCGGCGAGGACCTTCGCTTTGCCTTCAATGACAACAACGGCGTCACCCGCACTTTCACGGGCAAGGTGAACGGCAACCAGGTCACTGGCACGCTGCGCGCTGCCGGCGGCGGCGCCGAGACGCCGGTCACGGGCACCCTGCAGGGCCAACCGCGAGTCGGTGAATGGGCCAACATGCTGTCGCAGTGCGCCCGCTTCTACGGCAAGTGACACGACGCCGGCGGCAGAAACGAGCCTGACGCCGGCACGTTGGTGGCGAAGGGCCCTGCGGGGCCCTTTGTCTTTCTCTCAACACTGCTTTCCTGCGCTCACCTGCCCACACTTGCGCTTTCCTGCGCTGCGCCTGCCTTCTCGTGCCCAACCTACTCGATCGTGATTGACAACAATGAGCGCTAACGCCAGCCACGCCACGCCCGCCATCGCCACACCAAAACCGGCCCTGTCGATCTTCGATGCCGTGATGATCATCACCGGCATCATCATCGGCGGCGGCATCTTCTCGTTCCCGCCCCTGGTGGCGGGCATGACAGGCTCGGTGGACTGGATGTTCGGCGCCTGGCTGCTGGGCGCGGCACTCGCGTTCATCGGCGCGCTTTGCTATGCGGAGCTTGCCACCGCGTTTCCCAATGCCGGCGGTGACTATCACTTCCTGACGCGCGCCTATGGCAAGGACGTTAGCTTTTTCTTCGCCTGGGCCCGCATCACGGTCATCACCACGGGCTCGATCGCGCTTCTCGCCTTCGTCTTTGGCGACTACATGACGCGCGTGTTCTCGCTCGGCCCGCAGAGCACGGCCATCTACGCCGTGCTGGTGGTACTGGCGTTGACCGCAGTGAACCTGGCGGGCCTGAAGGAATCGGCGCGCACGCAGAACGTGATGTCGGCGCTGCTGGTGCTGGGCCTGCTCCTGGTGGTGGTCGCCGGTCTCACGAACCCCGCTCCTGCCGCGGCCCCGGCAGCGGCGGCAGCAACGACCCCTGCATCAACCGCCTGGCCCGCGCTGTTCGGCACCGCGCTGCTGTTCGTGCTGTTCACCTTCGGTGGATGGAACGAGGCGGCCTACGTCTCGGCCGAGGTCAAGGGCGGCAACAAGGCGATCGTCAAGGCGCTGTTGTATGCACTGCTGCTGGTCACGGTCGTGTACCTGTTGTTTGTGTTCGCGCTGCTCACGGGCCTGGGCTTCGACGGCCTGAAGGCCAGCAAGCAGGTGGCAGCCGACGTTGTGGTCAAGGCCTTTGGTCCGGTGGGCGAGAAGATCATCGGCGCGATCGTCGCGCTGGCGGCACTCACCTCCATCAATGCCACCATGCTGGTGGCCGCGCGCACCAACTATTCGCTGGGCAATGACTGGCCGCTGTTCGGCTTCATGAGCCGCTGGAACAGCGAGCGCGACGTGCCGACCATTGGCTTCATCGTCACTGGCGCGCTGGCGCTGGCACTCGTGCTGCTGGCCGCCGTGAACAAGAGCGGCATTAAGTTCATGGTCGACTTCACCGCGCCCGTGTTCTGGTTCTTCTTCCTGCTGACGGGCATTGCGCTGTTTGTCCTGCGCTTTCGCTACCCGCAAGTGGTGCGGCCGTTCAAGGTGCCGATGTACCCGCTGCTGCCGCTGGCTTTCGTCGGCACCTGCGGCTTTCTGCTCTACAAGAGCCTTGAATTCACCCTGCAGAACAAGGCGATCCAGATCGCGCTGTACGTAATGCTGGCCGGCGTGGTGGTGTGGATCGTGGCGCGGCTGCGCAAACGCTGAGCGGTCGAGTGTCATGGAGCAAGTGCGGCTGCTCGTGTTCGGCGAGCGTTGGGATGCAACGCGGACGGATGCAGCGAGCGCATGGACGCTGATCCGGCTGACCGGCGATGGCAAGCGGGTGCCGGTCAACCTGGTGGCGGAGCCGCAGATTGGCGCGGCCGAGGTGGCAACTCACGTGGCTGACCTGTTGCATGAAGCCACGCCGTCGGACGGCGACGCGCGCGTGCTGCAGTCGCCCGATGCCTGACTGGCAAAGCCTGATGCGTGAAGCGTGATGGCGGAAGCCCAATCCCAAGCGCACCAGGGCATCGTCGGCGTGCTGCTGGCAGCCGGCCGTGGCACCCGCTTTGATGCCAGCGGCGCGCGGAGCAAGCTTCTGCAGCCGCTGCCCTTGCAAGGGGGCCGCAGCGTCGCGCAAGCGGCTGCACTGAATCTCCGCGGAGCCGTCGCGCAGGTGATCGCGGTAGTGCGGGCGGAGGATGAGGCACTGGCAGAACAACTGCTCACCGCGGGCTGCACGCTGGTGCGCAATGACCACGCAGATGCCGGCATGGGAAGCTCGATCGCCTGCGCCGTGCGAGCCACGCCGAACGCCGCCGGCTGGCTGATTGCGCTGGCCGACATGCCGGCGGTGGCGCCGACCACCATCGCGCATATCGCCGCCGCCATCGGCAAGGGCGCCATCACCGCCGTGCCGACGTATCGAGGGCAACGCGGGCACCCAGTCGGCTTTGCCGCCAGCCTCGGCCCGCAGCTTGCGTTGCTCGACGGCGATCAAGGCGCGCGTGCGCTGCTGCAGGCGCGTCCGCCGCTTGCGATCGAAGTCGACGATCCCGGCTGCTTGCTGGACCTCGATACCCCCGACGACTTCGCGGCGCTGCTTGCAAGACCGCGCTGAAGCGGCGGCGACTGTGCCGGTCGCCGCTTACACTGGCTCGCTCCCTTGGACGTCTCTTATCGACGTCCCGCTTGCCTTCATCGCGCACGCCGCACTCTCGCAGCCAACACGCAATGACCATCGCCTACGCCATCCGCCCCGCCGATCCGCGCGCGCACCTGTTCCATGTCACCGTGACGGTCGCGGCGCCCGATCCGCAGGGCCAGCTGTTCATGCTGCCGGCCTGGATCCCCGGCAGCTACATGATCCGCGAGTTCGCGCGCAACGTTGTGCGGGTCAGCGCCCTTTGTGACGAAAAGCGCGTGAAGTTGGAAAAGCTCGACAAGCACACCTGGCGCGCCGCGCCGGTGGCCGGCGAACTGACGCTTGCCTACGAGGTCTACGCCTGGGATCTCTCAGTGCGCGCCGCGCACCTCGACGAGACGCATGGCTTTTTCAATGGCACCAGCGTGTTCCTGCTGCCTATTGGGCACGAGGGTGAGCGTTGCACGGTCGACATCCTGCCGCCAGGAGACGACAAAGCGGGCGAACGCTATGCCGGCTGGCGCCTGATCACGGGCCTGGCGCCGACACGCGGCACGCGGCGCGGCCACTTTGGCACCTACACGGCGCGCGACTATGACGAGTTGATCGATTGCCCGGTGCAGATGGGCAGCTTTGCGCTCGGCCGCTTTGACGTGCTGGGCGTGCCCCACGAGATCGCCGTGACCGGCCGCGTGCCGCGACTGGACATGACGCGGCTGACCACCGATCTGGCGCGCGTGTGCGAGGCGCAGATCAAGCTCTTTGAGCCGAAGACGCAGGCTGCCCCCTTTGACCGCTACAGCTTCATGCTGATGGCGGTGGGCGATGGTTATGGCGGGCTGGAGCACCGCAACTCGACCGCGCTTGTCTGCAAGCGCGATGACCTGCCACACCAGGGCATGCGCGACAGCACCGTGGGCTACCGCACCTTTCTCGGGCTGGCGAGCCACGAGTACTTTCACAGCTGGAACGTCAAGCGCATCAAGCCCGCCGCCTTTGTGCCCTATGACCTCATGCAGGAAAACTACACGCGTCTGCTGTGGGCCTTCGAGGGCTTTACCAGCTACTACGACGACCTGCTGCTGGCGCGCGCCGGCCTGCTGAGCGAGACGCAGTACCTTGAGACCGTTTCCACCACCCTGACCACCGTGCTGCAGCGCTCGAGCCGGCTCAAGCACAGCGTGGCCGACAGCTCGTTCGACGCTTGGATCAAGTACTACCGGCAGGACGAGAACGCGCCCAACAGCGTGGTGAGCTACTACCAGAAGGGCGCGCTGGTGGCGCTGGCACTTGACCTGACGATCCGCGCCGAGACGCAGGGCCGCAAATCGCTCGACGATGTGATGCGGCTGCTGTGGACGCAGTGCAAACGTGCGGGCGAGGACTACAGCGGCGTCGACGAAGACGGCATCCTCACTGCTGCAGAGGAGGCGACGGGCCTCAAGCTGGCGCGCGTGCTGCGCGAGTGGACCGAAGGCACGCGCGACCCGGACTTCGAGCGCCTGCTGGCACCCTTCGGCCTCACCTTCACGCGGCGGCCAGCGCTGGAGAAGCCCCATCTGGCGCTGCTCGGCTGCAAGATCAGCGCGGACGGCGAGGCCCGGCTCGAGCACGTGTACGACGGCTTGGCTGCGCAGGCCGCGGGGCTATCGGGCGGCGACGTGCTTGTCGCGCTCGACGGCCTGCGCGCCACCGCGAGCAACATCGACAAGCTGCTCACGCGCTACCAGCCCGGTGAGACCGTCGAGCTGCATGCCTTCCGCCGCGATGAGCTGATGAGCTTTGCACTGAAGCTCGGCACGCAACCGCCGCCGAAGATCACGCTCAGCGTCGATGCCAAGGCCGGCAAGCGC
>JBIIZX010000122.1:0-8236 GCA_044346055.1 Burkholderiaceae bacterium
ACTTGCCGCTCTGGTCGGCGTGGTCACTGCGTTGCTCGCGCGCCGCTTCATTTCCAGTCTCCCCGCAATTGCGCCACCAACGCCTGCAGCGCCTCGGGGCTGGCGTTGGCGGCTGGAACGGGTTGCGCCACATTGATGCCGATGGTCGAACGAAGGCCGCGCCGGAACGGTTGCGTCATCGCCTTGCCGCCAATGCGCGAGAAGAACGATCCCCACAGCCCTTGCAGCGCGCAGGGTACGACCGGCACCGCGTCGGCTTGCAGGATGCGCGTGATGCCGGGGCGGAAGGGATACAGCTCGCCGTTGTCGGTGATGCGCCCCTCAGGAAAGATGCAGACCAGTTGCCCGTCCCGCAGCTCTTCCGAGACGCGGGCAAAAGCACGCTCGACCAGGGCTGGGTCGTGCTTGGCCGAGGTGATCGGGATCGCCTTGGCCTTGCGAAACAGCCATGACAGCACGGGGATGCGGAAAATGCCCAGGTCCATCACGAAGCGGATCGGTCGCGGGCTCATCGCCATGAGCACCAGCGCGTCGACAAAGCTCACGTGGTTGGCGACGATCACCGCCGCGCCCTCCATCGGAATGCGCTCGGTGCCGCGCTTGTCCACGCGGTACATCACGTTGACCAGCAGCCACGACAGGAAGCGCAGCAGGAACTCCGGCACCAGGGTGAAGATATAGAGCGCCACCAGCGCATTGAGCAGCGCCGTCAGCAGGAACAGTTGCGGAATCGACAGCTGCAGCGGACCGAGTGCCGCGACCGCCAGGCCGGCCGCGAGGATCAGGAACAGCGAATTGAGGATGTTGTTGGCGGCGATGATGCGCGCCTTGTGCGTGCTCGCCGCGCGCGTCTGAATCAGCGAGTAGAGCGGCACGCTTTAGAAACCACTGAAGGTGGAGAGCAGGAACAAATCCGCCAGCACCCGCCAGTGCGCTCCGTGCGCAATGAAGGCACTCACTGTCTGCCCCTGGGCCACCGGCAGGCCGCGTACGGCAAAGTAGAGATCGACCGTGAACACGGTCATGCCGATCGCGCCAAACGGCACCAGCCCGATTTCCACCTGCCCGCGCGACATCTTCTCGCACAGCAGGCTGCCCAGGCCCACGCCGACCGAGAACACGGCCAGCAGCAGGGTGGCAACCGCCGGATCACCGCCCAGCGTCTTCTGCGCAAAGTGCGGAAACTGCGTGAGGAAGATCGCGCCGAAGAACCACAGCCAGGAAATGCCGAGCAGCGACAGGAACACCGCGCGATCACGCCGCGCCACGAGGATGTTGGCCCAGGTGACGCGAAACGGGTTCCAGTCGATCGCGAGCTTTGGATCCGACGGCCGGCCCGATGGAATGGCCAGGCTCGTTGACCAGCCACCAAGCGCCAGCAGCAGGCACACCGCAGCCGCCTGCACGTTGCCATGCGGCCCGGCGTTGATGAGCCCGCCAGCCACCATCGTGCCGACCAGGATGGCGACAAAGGTGCCCATTTCAACCAGGCCATTGCCACCGACGATCTCGCGCGGCTCGAGCACCTGCGGCAGAAACGCGTACTTCACGGGACCGAACAGCGTCGAGTGCAGGCCCATCAGCCCCGTGCACGTGAGCAGCACCGGGAAACTGTGCGCCCAGAACCCATAGGCGCCGAACAGCATGATGCCGATCTCCAGCACCTTGACCAGGCGCATCAGCCGCGCCTTGTCGAACTTGTCGGCCAGCTGTCCGCTGGTGGCAGAAAAGAGCAGGAACGGCAGGATGAACACGCCGGCGATCAGATTGACCGCAAGCGCCGGATCGAGAGACGTGTAGTCGGCGGCCTTGTAGGTCACCAGCAGCGTGAAGGCGTACTTGAAGACGTTGTCGTTGGCCGCGCCGAGAAACTGGGTCGCGAAGAACGGCGCAAAGCGGCGTTGCCGCAGCAAGGCAAACTGGCCGTGCTCGGCGCTACCTGCAGGCGCTGCAGGCTGCAGCGCGGACGCCGTTGGCCCTGCTCCCGCACCTGCCTGCTTGTCACTGTCCGGCACTGTCAGTCTCCCGATCCTTCGGCGTTGGCTGGCCGCCGTTGCCGTCCCGTGCATGCACGCCGCTTGACGTCCTGTCACGAGGCGGATGCTACGGGCTGTGACTCAGGCGCGCTGCACAAACCTGGGCGGTCTTGGATCGTGCTACGCGCGGGATCAGCCGCGAGGTGACCAACCGCAGCCAACGCTGGCCCAAGTCAGCCGCATCAAGTCAGCAACGCGTCGGCTAGCGCCACGCCTGACAGATAGGCGCCCTCCACTCGCGGCCCGTTGCACCAGTCGCCGATGGCCCCCAGCTTGAGGCTGTCGTCCCAGAGAAAGTCCTGCTTCAGCGGATTCATCGGGGTGGCATAGCGCCATCGATGCGCAGCCAGGTGTGCCGGCACGAGGTCGCGTTCGATCTGCGCGGCGAAGGCCCTGAGCAGGTGCCGGGCGGCCTGCGGCGCATCCAGTTCAAGATGGCGATTGCTCCACTGCGGGCGACCGTGCAGCACCCAGCGCTCGGCAATCCCGGGCACCGCCCCGCGTTCCGGCTTGCTGCTGTCGCGGGCGACCCAGCTCAGCACCGGATTGTCGTTGAGGAAGGCGCCATCAAATGGCGCCTTCGACGGCCGCGCCAGTGCCAGCATCGCGGCCCAGCACGGTGCCCACTCGACGGCGGCCATGCTGCGCGCCAGCGGACTGTGCTCACCGGCAAGTTCCGCCGCCTGTGGGGATGGCAGCGCGAGCACCAGGACGTCGAAGCCGCGCATCGACAGCTCCTGGGCGGCATCGTCGACCACATACCAGCGGCCATTGCGGCGATCCACGCGCGCCACCCGCCGGCCCTGCTCGATATTCAATCCGGCGGCGAGATGGCGGCCAATCGCGTCCATGCCGCCCCGCCCGACAAAGCGGGCGGCCGACAGCGTCTTCTCGCAGGCGCGGCCCTGGTCATAGGCGAGCAGCCGGCCCTGCCAGGGCGCGGCGACACCGGCGGCCTGCCAAGCCTGTACGGCGGCCTCGAAGCGGTGGTGCTGGACAGTGAAGTACTGCGCGCCATGGTCAAAGGCGCCAAAGGCGGTGGCACGGGTTGACAGCCGCCCGCCGGGCATGCGCCCCTTGTCGACCACCGTGACCCGCGCTCCGCGCGCTGCGAGCGTGGCGGCGCAGGCCAGGCCGGACAGACCGGCGCCGACGACGGCCACGCGCAGGGCGGCGACGCTCGTCAACTGCGCGCGAACACGCTGGACTACCCTCGCGCTGCGCGCTCGGGGCTTGGCACTTGGGACGGCCCAGCGTGCTCAGGCGCCGGCTCTTCTTCGGGCCAGTCGCGGATATAGGCCTTGAGCATGCGATTCTCGAAGCTTTGCTCCTCGAGCACGGCGCGGGCCACGTCGTAGAACGAGATCACGCCGATGAGGGTACGACCGTCCATGACAGGCAGGTAACGCGCATGGCGCTCGAGCATCAGGCGGCGCACTTCCATCACATCGGTGCCCGGCGTGACGGTCAGTGGCGCATCGTCCATCACATTGCGCACCAGCCGCGTGCCGACCTGGCCGCCATTGGCATGCAGCGTGTTGATGACCTCGCGAAAGGTCAGCATGCCGACCAGATCGCCGTGGTGCATCACGACCACCGAACCGATGTCCTGCTCGGCCATCAACTCCACCGCGGTCCAGAGCGCGCTGTCCGGCTTGACCGTGAACAGCACGCTGCCTTTCACGCGCAGGATGTCACTGACTTTCATGGTGCCTCCTTGCGGCCGATCGCTGCAGCCGCCATCGTGCACCCATCCTAGCGCGCTGGAGGCCACCGCGCCCACACCAACGCATGTGAGGGGTGCAAGCACTGCCCGGATCAGATCTTGCGCAGCCACCCGAGCCCGGCCGACGTTCCGCCGGGTCCAGTGCGCACCGGCCGGTACTCGCAGCCGACCCAGCCGGCATAGTGCAGGTGATCCAGCTGCGCGAACAGCGCCGGATAGTTGATCTCGCCGGTATCGGGCTCGTTGCGCTCGGGCACGCCGGCGATCTGCACATGCGCCACCATGGAAAGGTGGCTGTGCAGGTGCCGCGCCAGGTCGCCTTCCATGATCTGCAGGTGATAAAAGTCCATCTGCAGCCCGAGATTGGGCTTGTTCACCGCCGCTATCACCTCAGCTGCCTGCCGCTGCCAGGACAGGAAGTAACCGGGCATGTCGTGCTGGTTAATCGGCTCGATCGTCGCGGTGATCCCATGCGGCGCGAGCAGGTCGCAGGCGTAGGCGAGATTGCGCTGATAGGTCTGGCGGCATTCGACCTCTGCTGCGCCGCCGGGCTTGCCAGCCATCACATGCAGGCGCGGCGCGCCCACCGCTCGCGCATAGTCCAGCGCCTGCGCCATGGCAGCCTCGAACTCGCGCTCACGGCCAGGCAGCGCCGCCAGCCCCCGCTCGCCCGCCTCGTAGTCACCCTGGGGCGCGTTCATCAGCACCAGTTGCACCCGCGCATCGTCCAGCGCCCGGCAAAACTCGCCGGCCTCGACCGCGTATGGCCCCTGCACTTCGACCGCCGCAAAACCGTCGCGCGCGGCCGCACCAATGCGCTGCACCAGCGGCAGGTCCGGGTAGAGGGTGCTGACGTTGGCGGCGAAGCCAGGCATGAGGCGGTCGGATTCGGGAGTCGGGACTCAGGATTCGGGGAAAGGCGAGGTCCGCGCAGGTCGCGCGCAATCCCTAATCCTGACTCCGGAATCCGAGGCGCGCTAGCGCGCCACGGCCAGCCGCGTCTTGAACAGCTCCACCTCGCGCACAACGGAAGCGCGCACGGGCGGCTCCCAGACCGAGTGGCCGGCGTCGGGAACGATGGTGTAGCGGGCGCTGGGCCAGGCGCGCGCCAGTTCATCGGCGCTTTTCATCGGGCACACCATGTCATAGCGCGCCTGGATGATCGATGCGGGCAGGTGCCGCACGCGATACAGGTTGCCGATCAGCTGCTCGGGCGCCAGGAAGCATTGGTGCGCAAAGTAATGCGCTTCCAGCCGCGCCAGGCCAAGGGCCTCGTCGGCAAAGTGGCGCACGAGATCCGGGTTGGGCATCAGCGTCGAGCAGCTTCCTTCGTACTCGCTCCAGGCTCGCGCAAACGGCAGGTGCACGCGCGGATCGGGGTCGAACAGGCGCTTCAGGTATCCCTTGAGCGGCTCGGCCTGCTCGGCCGGCGGCAGCATGTCGATGAATTTGTGCCAGGCTTCCGGGAACACATGGCGCAGGCCCTTGAGGAACCAGTCCACCTCGGACTGCCGCCCCAGGAAGATGCCGCGCAGTACAAAACCGAGCACGCGGTTTGGATGGTTCTGCCCGTAGGATAGTGCCAGCGTGCTGCCCCAGGAGCCGCCGAACACGAGCCAGCGGTCGACGCCAAGGTAGTCGCGCAGGACTTCGATGTCGGCCAGCAGGTGCGACAGCGTGTTGCGCTGGACCTCGCCGAGCGGCGTGGAGCAGCCGGCACCGCGCTGGTCGAACAGGATGATGCGGAACGCGTTGGGGTCGAAAAAGCGCCGGTGCTCGGCCGAGCACCCGCCGCCGGGACCGCCGTGCAGGAACAGCACCGGGATGCCACGCGGGTTGCCGCTGACCTCCCAGTACATCGTGTGGATGTCGTCGAGGGCGAGCATGCCGGTGTCGTACGGCTCGATTGCCGGGTACAACTCCGTGCGGGGCTCCAGTCGCAAGTCCATGGGTGGATTATGCCGGGGGCGGATTGAGGATAGAGGATAGAGGACTGAGGATAGAGGCCTGAGGATCGAGGAGTGAAGAGTGCGTTGCCGGCGGTTGTTCGACCGGAAGATCTCGCGGGTATTGTTGGCGCGATCCGCAATCCGCAATCCGCAATCGGCGATCCCGTCCGCGAGGAGCACCAGATGACCATGCCCCGCTATCCGGGCTTCGACACGCTCGCATTGCATGCCGGCCAGCGACCCGACCCGGCCACGGGAGCACGCGCCGTGCCGATCTATGCGACCACCTCGTTCTGCTTCGAGGACTCGGAGCACGCGGCGGCGCTGTTCAACATGGAGCGCTCGGGGCACGTGTACTCGCGCATTTCCAATCCCACGGTGGCGGTGCTGGAAGAACGCATTGCCGCCTTGGAACAGGGCGTCGGCGCAATCGCTACCGCCAGCGGGCAGGCCGCGCTGCACCTGGCCATTTCACGCTGATGGGTGCCGGCGGCCACATCGTCGCCAGCCGCGCGCTCTATGGCGGCTCGCACAACCTGCTGGCCTACACGCTCAAGCGCTTCGGCATCGCCACCAGCTTTATCGATCCGCGCGACCTCGATGCCTGGCGCGCAGCGATCCGGCCGGAAACGCGGCTGCTGTTTGGAGAGACCCTGGGCAACCCGGGGCTCGACGTGCTCGACATCCCCGCGGTGGCAACAATCGCGCATGCGGCCGGCGTGCCGCTCTTGGTGGACAGCACCTTCACCACACCCTACCTGCTGCAGCCGTTCGCGAACGGGGCCGACCTCGTCTATCACTCGGCGACCAAGTTTCTCGGCGGTCATGGCGTGGCCATCGGCGGGCTGCTGCTCGACGGCGGCAGCTTTGACTGGAATGCCGGTGCGTCCAGCGGCAAGTTCGACGTGCTGACGCGGCCATATGAAGGCTTCCATGGCATGACCTTCGCCGAGGAAAGCACGGTGGCGGCGTTCCTTCTGCGAGCCCGCCGCGAAGGCCTGCGCGACTTCGGCGCATGCATGAGCCCGCACGCAGCCTTCCTGCTGCTGCAGGGCGTAGAGACGCTGCCGCTGCGGATGGCGAGGCACGTGGACAACGCGCGGCAGGTGGTTGCGTATCTGGCCTCGCAGCCGATGGTGGCGGCGGTGGCCTATCCCGAGTTGCCCTCGCACCCGGACCACGCACTGGCTCTGCGGCTGCTGCCCAAGGGCTGCGGTGCGGTCTTCAGCTTCAACCTCAAGGGCAGCCGCGCCGCCGGCAAGGCATTTGTCGAGGCGCTCAACGTGTTCTCGCACCTGGCCAACGTCGGCGATGCGAAGTCACTTGTGATCCACCCTGCCTCGACCACGCACTTCCGCGTGCCCGACGCCGATCTCGCCGCCGCCGGCATCACGCAAGGCACCATCCGGCTGTCGATCGGGCTCGAGGATCCGCAAGACCTGATCGACGACCTGGCGCGAGCGCTGAAGATCGCAAGCAAGGTGCAGTGATGCAGCTGGACGAGTTGTACGCATACACAGGCGGCAAGCCGTTCGACCCGACCCGCACCTGCGTGGTGTTCCTGCACGGCGCGCAACACGATCACAGCGTGTGGATCCTGCAAAGCCGGGCGCTGGCGCATCGCGGCTTAAGCGTACTCGCGCTGGACTTGCCGGGGCATGGACGCAGTGGTGGCCCGCCCGCCGCAAGCGTGGAGGCGATTGCTGAGCACATCGCGCTCGCGCTGACGCCGCTGGGCACCCCACGCTTTGTCCTGGTGGGCCACAGCATGGGCTCGCTGGTGGCACTCGAATTGGCCGCCCTGCTCGGCGCGCGCTGCGCCGGTGTTGCGCTGGTGGCCACCGCGTTTCCGATGAAGGTCTCCGACGCCCTGCTTGCGGCAACGCGTGACGACCCCGCCGCCGCCCTGCAAATGATCAACGTGTGGTCGCACAGTGCATCGATCGCACCCTTTACGGCGCGGCCTGGGGCGCCGGGTCCGGGCTTCAACGTGGTTTGGCAGAACCTACGGCTGATGCAGCGGATCGCCGCCGTCAACGGCCCAGCTGTGCTGCCCACCGACTTTGCGGCCTGCCGCGTTACGCGGCTGGCCTCGAGCGCGCGCAAGCGCTGCACTGCCCAGCGCTGTTCATTCTGGGCGCCGGCGACCAGATGACGCCGCCTAAGGCAGCCCGCGCGCTCATTGAAGCGTGCAAGGACAAGACTGTCGTGACGCTCACCGCCACCGGCCACGCCTCGATGGCCGAGAACCCGGACGGCGTGCGGCGCGCGCTGGAGCAGTTCGTCGACCGCGTGACGACGTCTGGTCCGCAGCTGGCGGCTTGAACGCCACCGCCGGGAGGCACCGCTTGAGAGCAATATGAGGCGCCGCTACATTGGTGTGCAGGGACCCGGTCAGATACCGATTTCAGTTCATGAACGCCGCAGGAGACAACGATGAGCGCCGTGCGCGAACAAGCTTTTGCAAGCTTTGGCGAGTTCTACCCGTTCTATTTGAAGGAACACAGCAACCGCACCTGCCGGCG
>JBIIZX010000123.1:0-8223 GCA_044346055.1 Burkholderiaceae bacterium
CTGCGCGGCCCACATCTGGTGCTGGCCGACGTCCGACGTGATAAAGGCGTCGCCGCCCGTCACCTCCCACAGCTTCTCGACCACGTACTGCGGCTTGATGATGTCGCTCTTGCGGTCGTACTTCAGGCAGTCGCGGCCGCGCCACTCGCCGATCTGCGTCCACCAGTTCTTCAACGCCTGCACGTCCGGGCGCGCGCTGCTGGCCTCGATCTGCATCACCAGTTCAGCGAGCACTTCGCGCACGTCGCCCACGATCGGCACATCGACCTTCACGCGCTTGGAGATGGATGACGGATCCACGTCGATGTGGATGATCTTGCGCGGGTTGCTGGCAAAGTGCTTGGGGTTGCCGATCACGCGGTCATCGAAGCGCGCCCCCACGGCCAGCAGCACGTCACAGTGCTGCATAGCCATGTTGGCCTCATAAGTGCCGTGCATGCCGAGCATGCCGACGAACTTCGGGTCGCTCGCCTTGAAGCCACCCAGACCCATCAGCGTGTTGGTGCACGGATAGCCGAGCAGGTTGACGAGCCGGTTCAACAGCTCCGACGAGTCCGACAGAATCACGCCGCCGCCGGTGTAGATCATCGGCCGCTCAGCCGACAGGAGCAGCTGCACCGCTTTCTTGATCTGCCCCGCATGGCCCTTGACCACCGGGTTGTACGAGCGCATCGCCATATCGCGCTGATACGCGAACGGCGCCTTGGCGATGGTGATGTCCTTGGGAATATCGACCAGCACCGGACCCGGGCGGCCGGTCTGCGCGATGAAGAACGCCTTGCGGATGGCTGGCGCCAGGTCCTCGATGTCCTTCACCAGGATGTTGTGCTTCACGCAGGGTCGCGTGATGCCCACGGTGTCGCACTCCTGGAAGGCGTCCTGCCCGATGGCATGGGTCGGCACCTGGCCGGTGATGATCACCATTGGGATCGAATCCATGTACGCCGTGGCGATGCCGGTCACCGCATTGGTGACACCCGGCCCGCTGGTCACGAGGCACACGCCGATCTTGTTGCTCGAGCGCGAGTAGGCATCGGCCGCGTGCACGGCGGCCTGCTCATGGCGCACGAGAATGTGCTGGAACTTGTCCTGCTTGAAGATCTCGTCGTAGATATAGAGAACGGCACCGCCCGGATACCCGAACACGTGCTCAACACCCTCTTCCGCAAGACACCGGACGACGATCTCGGCCCCCGTGATGGGCTGACCGGCTTGGACTGACTTGTCTGACTGACCCGCGGCGATGGCCGCACGGGATTCCGCGCTGACGGACTGCATTATTGCTACTCCTCTCAAGTCCTTCTGGATATTGATTGGATGCCGTTCCGTGGCCGCTTGTGGCGGCTGGTGCGACAAAACTGCGCGTTACGAGTAACGACGACTGACTTGGATCGAAAACAACAGGGTGACGCTGCTCCGGGTCAGTGGTTCTTGGGGTGCAAGAGGCCATCATTTTAATGCGTCGCACCAAAAGGCGCAAACCGTGCGCCTGCGAGGTGCAGCCGTACCGGAGTCAGGCACAGCCCGCACGCACTGGGCAAATTCCCTCTGATAGGATCGTTCGCCGCCTCAAGAGTGACGCACGACAGGAGTGAAGCACGACAGCGGCATTGCCACAGCCGCACCACTGACGGGCGGTACCACCGACAGCGGAACCACGAGCGCGAAAGACAGGGCTACCAAGGTCCGGCTCGCCCTTCATTCACCTCAAGTAGCGCCCGATTCACTGCCCCGGACCGGCCTGCCCCGCTGGTCCGCCCACATGGCCACCCAAGAAGAACTGTCCAATTTCCTCGCCGGCGTCGAACGCCGGGCATTCAAGCAGGCCCTGTTTGCGGTCCGCGATGAGGACGCTGCGCTGGACATCGTGCAGGAGGCCATGATCAAGCTGGCCGAGAACTACGGCGATCGCCCGCCGCCCGAACTTCCCCTGCTTTTCACCCGAATCCTGCAGAACGCGACGAACGATCATTTTCGTCGGCAAAAAGTCCGTAACACCTGGGTCTCGTTGTTTTCCTCGTTCGGCTCCGGCGAGGATGACGACAGCGATCCGCTGGACACCATTGAGGCCCTGGAAGGCACGGCGCAGGCCGAAAGCACCGCCGACAAGGTCGAGCGGTCCCAGACGGTTGCGATCATCGAGGAAGAGATCAGTCGCCTGCCTGCCCGTCAACGGGAAGCTTTCCTCCTCCGTTACTGGGAGGACTATGACGTGGCGGAAACGGCGGCGGCCATGGGGTGCACGGAAGGCAGTGTAAAAACCTATTGTTCGCGTGCCACGCATGCCCTGGCACGTGCCCTCCGGGCTCGGGGACTAAAACTATGAGAGAAGCTGAGTTCGTCTATCGCGTGCGCCAGGCCCTGAACGAGGGCGTGGAGCGTATTGACTACAAGACCGGGTTCCGGCTGGAACAGGCGCGCACTGCTGCCCTTGCGCGCCAGCGCCTTTCCCCTGCCACGGCGCTTGGCTGGGTGCCTGCGCTGCAACCGGTCGGCACTGATGCCGACGAAGGTTTTGGCAGCGGCTTCTGGGGCTGGATGCGCGGCGCCGGCATGGTGGCCCCGCTGGTGGCCATGGTGGTGGGCTTCGTCTCCATCTACCAGTGGCATCACGACCAGCGCATT
Organism: Burkholderiaceae bacterium; assembly: GCA_044346055.1. GTDB lineage: Bacteria > Pseudomonadota > Gammaproteobacteria > Burkholderiales > Burkholderiaceae_F > JALHMQ01. The sequence continues at coordinate 2,626 of JBIIZX010000123.1, forward strand.
TCCAACCTGGCGGACATCGACTTCGCAGTCCTGCTCGATGAGCACCCGATCCAGGCCTACGCCGACCGGGGGTTTGGCGTCTTCCTCAAGACCGAAGCGCGCGAGTAACCGGAAGCGCGTCCATGCAACGCACTCTGGTTCTGCTGGCACTGCTGCTGGCGCTGCTGCTGGCACTGCCGTTGGTCGTGCGCGCGCAGAGCGTTGCGCCGTCCAACGCTGCGCCCAACCCTGCGAACGCGTCGACATCCGTCACCAAACCCGCCGCCGCTTCATCCGCCGCCAGCGCTGTCAAACCCGCGGCGCCTAAACCGCGCATCGCGCGCCCAGGCTGGTCCGAGCTGACGGCTGAACAACGTGAGGCGCTCAAGCCGCTCGAGAGCGACTGGGACGGCCTGGACCGAGATCGCAAGCAAAAGTGGCTGGAAGTCGCCACCAAGTACCCGCGCATGGCGCCCGAGGCGCAGCAGCGCCTGCACGAGCGCATGCAGGAGTTCGTGCGGCTCACACCCGAGCAGCGCCGTACCGCGCGCGAGAACTTCAAGAAGGCTTATGAGCTGCCGCTGGAGCAGCGCCAGGCGGCCATCGAGCAGTTCAATGCGCTGCCGCCGGAGAAGCGACAGGAACTGGCAGACAAGGCAGGCAAGAAGTCGGAGCCGCCGCGCCGCACGACCCGCGAGGCACCACCCGGAGAGGGCCGGGTGACGGCCAAACCGGTTGCCTCAACGCCCCCGGTAGGCGCTACGGGGAAGCCCTCTGCTCCGGTCATCGCGCCAGCCCCAGCCCCGGCACCAGCCCCGGTGGCAGCGCCGGCTGCGGTCCCGGCGTCGGCTCCGGCCGGCAAGGACGCTACGCCGCCAGCCAAGTAGGCGCGCCGCTCGCGCTGTTCCCGTCCTTCCTGCAGGAACACGGGGCCGGCGCGTTTGGCGTCGCACAGTAGCGGCGCACAGCAGCGGCGCACCGCCCGCGGTCAGTAGACTGACCGCATGTCCGCAGACCCCCGGTCGGCCGCGCTCAGCCGCCCTCCCAATGTGTTGCACAGGATCGCCGCCATGGTCTATGAGGCCGTGCTGCTCTTTGGCGTGGTCTTTTGCGTGAGTTTTGCGCTCTTGGCGGCCACCGGCTGGACCTATCCGCTGCCGACGGGCCGGCGCGCGCTGCTGCAAGCGCTGTTGTTCGTGACCATCGGCGCCTACTTCGTCTACTGCTGGTCGCGCTCGGGCCAGACGCTGGCGATGCGCTCCTGGCGGTTGAAGCTGGTGGAGCAGGACGGCAGGCCGGTGAGCGCGCAGCGTGCATTGCTGCGCTATGTGCTCGCGTGGCACCTGTTCCTGCCGGGGATCGTGTTCGTGGCCCTGTTCCAGGCGCATTCGGCCGTGGACGCGGCGGCGTTCGCCCTCGGCTTTGCGGCCATGCTTGCGCTCGCCTACGTCGATCCACGCCGGCAACTTCTGCATGACCGCGTGCTCGGCACGCGCGTGATCGTCACCGGCCGGGAGGCGAAGGCGGCAGCAGATCACGAAACGGCGCCGGATCGTCACTGAACAGGCGCTGCAGGAGCGCGGCCTCGCGCTCGCTGACGGTCTTCAGGAACTCGCCGGCCGGCCCCATCGCCTTGAACGCGTTAAAGCCGCTTTCGAGAAAGTGATGCAGGTGGCCCACGCCGGCGGCCTCGGCCGGCCCTCGCATCATGCGGATCATCCCGGCCAGAAGTGGCACCTTGGCGAGTTTTTCGAGCGAGCGGCCAATGCGCTCGACCATCTCGATCTGCAAGGTGCGCTCGGCCATGGTGCCAGCGCCGCGAAAGGCCACGCGATACACATCATCGGTGATCGGCAGGCGCACGCGCGCGGCCACGCGCGCGTCGAGCGTCTCTGACAGCTCGTCCAGTTCGACGGCGGCCACCAGTGTCTCGATGGCCTTGTCCGGCAGCATGCGCGCGAGCTTGGGCACCACCCGCATCGCCTCGACATCGCGCTGCTCGAAGTCGCGCGCGCCATAGAGCTCGCTCAGAAAGAACTCGCCTGCGGGAACGTAGCGCGGCTCGGAAAACAGATCCGGGTAGGTGCGGCGCAGACGCTCGGATTGCCAGGCCTTGAGTGCCAGCCAGCGCTGGGCCGTGTCGTCCTGCGCATGCAATTGCCGGCGCAGCGTGATGACGCGGCCGAGCGACTCGGCAAGCAGGGTGCGGACATCGACGCGGGCCATCAGGTGCTCTTGCTTGCGTCCTGCGTTGTAAACCTATGGCGGGAGCACGCTGTCTTGCATGCTGCTCGCCGCTTGCTACCGGCCGCGCACTGCCCGCTACTGACCGCCGCTACATTGCCTTGTGATGCAGGGTCGACTCGCCGCCGCTGGTGAAGCCGCGCGGAATCGAGCCCAGCAGCTTGCGGGTGTAGTCGTGCTGCGGATTGCGATAGATGCCGTCGGCATCCCCGCGCTCGACGATCGCGCCCTGGTTCATCACAAGCATGTCGTCAGCCATGTACTTCACCACCGCGAGATCGTGGCTGATGAAGATGTAGCTGATGCCGAACTCGTCCTGCAGGTCCAGCAGCAGGTTGAGCACGGTGGCCTGCACCGACACGTCGAGCGCCGAGACCGACTCGTCGCAGATGATGACCTCGGGCTGCATGGAGAGCACACGCGCAATCGCAATGCGCTGGCGCTGGCCGCCGGAGAACTCGTGCGGGTACTTGTGCACGGCCTCGGCCGGCAGGCCAACGCGCTTGATCAGCGCGACCGCCTTGGCAAAGCGGTCCGAGTCCGAACTGCCAATGCCGTGGATCTTCATCGGCTCGACCAGGATCTGGCCGACGGTAAAGCGCGGGTTCAGGCTGGCGTAGGGGTTCTGGAAGATGATCTGGATCTTGCGGCGGAAAGGCATGAGATCCCGCTGCGACAGCTTCAGCAGGTCGGTGCCGTCGTAGTACACCTCACCGGCGGTGGCATCAATCAGCCGCATCAGCAGCATGCCCACCGTCGTCTTGCCCGAGCCCGATTCACCAACCACGCCCAGCGTGCGGCCACGGTGCAGCTGAAAGCTCGCCTCTTTCACCGCCTCGATCGTCTTGCGTGCAAACAGGCCCGTCTTAAGCCGGTACTCCTTGCGCAGGCCGCGCGCCTCGATCAACGGCTTGGCCTCGGCGGGGCGCGCCACCCGGTCCGGCAGCGTCACTGGTGTGGCGCCATTGAGCTTCATGAAATCGTCGATGACCGGCAGCCGCTTGGGCTTGACGTCCAGCCGCGGGCGGCACTGCAGCAGCGCCTTGGTGTAGGCGTCCTGCGGGCTGGCAAAGATGCGGTCCACCGCACCGGTCTCGCGGATCACGCCGTCCTTCATCACCACCACGTGATCAGCAATCTCGCCTACAACGCCAAGATCGTGACTGATGAACAACACGCTCATGCGGTGCTTTTCCTGCAGCCGCGCGATGAGCTCGAGAATCTGCCGCTGCACCGTCACGTCCAGCGCGGTGGTTGGCTCATCGGCGATCAGCAGCTTGGGCTCGCAGGCAATGGCCATCGCGATCATCACGCGCTGCTGCTGCCCGCCAGATAGCTCGTGCGGATATGCGTCCACGCGTGCCTTGGGCTCCGGAATGCCGACTTCCGTCAGCAGCTCGATCACGCGATCGGCCACTTGCCGGCGCGACAGGTTCAAATGCAGCTGCAGCACCTCGGCAGTCTGGTCGCCCACGGTGAACACCGGGTTGAGCGAGGTCATCGGCTCCTGAAAGACGACCGTGATGTCTTTGCCGCGGATGGCGCGCAGCCGGTCTGCCGGGGCGGCGAGGAGGTTCTCGCCATTGAACAGCACCTGGCTCTGCGGGCCGACGATGGCGTTCTCCGGCAGCAGGCCCACGATCGACATCGCCGACACGCTCTTGCCCGAGCCTGACTCGCCCACCAGCGCAACGGTCGAGTTCTCCGGGATGTCGAAGCTCACGCCCTTGACCGCCTCGGCCACCCGCGTCTTGCCCAGGCGAAAGCTCACGCGCAGATCGCGCACGGAAAGCAGATTGCTCATCTTGGCGGGCCTAACGCAGTTTGGGATCGAGCGCGTCACGCAACGCGTCGGTCATCAAAGAAAACGCCGTTACGAACACGGCCATGAACACGGTGGCCGCCACCAGCTGCCACCAGAAGCCAAGCACCAGTTCAGCCTGCGCTTCCGACAGCATCGTGCCCCAGGACACCTGATCGACCGGTACGCCCAGGCCCAGGAACGACAGGATCACCTCGGCCTTGATGAAGCCCACGACCAGGAGCGACATCCGCACCAGCACCACGTGGCTCACATTGGGCAGGATGTGCACGAACATGCGCTGCGCATGCGAGCTGCCGATCGCCTGCGCGGCGCGCACGTACTCGCGACCGCGGTGCTTGATGTACTCGGCGCGCACCTGGCGGTACATGCCGGTCCAGCCCACCAGTCCGAGGATCAGCACCACCGTCGTGATGCCGCGCCCGAGCACCGCGGCAAACGCGAAGATCAGCAGGATGTCCGGGATCGAGGTGAAGACGTTGTAGACCCATTCAAGAAAGTCGTCGACCTTGCCGCCGATGTAGCCGCCGAGCGCGCCGAGGAAGGTGCCAATGAGTGTGGCCACCACTGCTGCAAACACGCCAACGAAGATCGAGATCTCCGCGCCCTTGATCGCCTTTGAAAGCACGTCGCGCCCGAGACGATCGCCGCCGAAGATCAGCGTCTCGGCCTTGGGCGTCTCGGTGACCTTGATCTTGGCCGCGCGCTCTTCCCACTCCTTGTACTTCGGCGCCAGCGGGTCGATGTCGCTGAGGTCGACCGGCTTGGCGTCCTTGGCCACCACGTTGGCGAGTGCGTCGGCGGCCGAGACCTCGACGCGCGGACCCATGAAGGTCGGCGGCGCATTCGGCACCCCGACTTCCTTCTGCCAATTGCCGGCAATCACGCCGACTGCAGCACCGAGCACGAGCAGCAGGAAGAACACCACGATCCACAGCGAGACGATGCCAACGCGATCGTTGCGCAGGCGCCGCCAAGCCGACTTCCACACGCCGGGCGACTGCACCGGATCCGCAGGCAATGCATCATCGGCCGCGATTGAAGGAACACTCATCGCCGGCCTCCTACTTCAGCACCACGCGCGGATCGACGACCTTGTACAGGACGTCGGCCGCCAGATTGATCACCATGGTCAGCACCGCGAGGTAGATCGTCACGGCCTGGATCACGGGGTAGTCGCTGCGATTGACGGCAAGCAGCACCTCGCGCCCCAGGCCCGGAATCGAGAAGAATGTCTCGATCAGGAAGGCGCCCACGAACACGCCGGGCAGCTGCACCGCGATGTTGGTGAGAATGGGGATCATCGCGTTACGCAGCACGTGCTTGAACAGGATCTTGTTCTCATCGAGCCCCTTGGCGCGTGCCGTGCGCACGTAGTCCTGATTGATCTCGTCCAGGAAGAAGGTGCGATACAGGCGCGTCTGCGGTGCCAGGCTGACGAAGGTTGCCAACAGGATCGGCAGCACCGCGTAGTGCGTGAGGTTGGTGACGAAGCTGTCGCTCCAGCCCTGCACCGGGAACCAGCCGAGGTAGAAGCCAAAGAGCCACTGGCC
>JBIIZX010000124.1:0-8205 GCA_044346055.1 Burkholderiaceae bacterium
ATGTCTTCTGCCCGATTTCCTTTCAGAGACCGCTGAATCCACGAGGAAAGCGCTGTGTTGTCGTGAATGTCGTCCGCAAACGAGACGCGTCGCGCGAGTTCGGGCATGGGCACAACCGTGCTGTAGTACGTCCAATCCCCGAAGTTGCCCCGAAGCGCGGGAAGTGCCAGTGCCCCGGGCCGGAGTGTTTGCGCAGCACTAGAAGGCATTGCTGGGACTCATGTAAGAGGCAGGATAGGTTCGATCAGTGAATGGTGGGCGGAAGGCACCCAGCAGCTCAGTTTCGAGCTTTTCTAGCTGCGCCTTCCTAGTTCGCTCAGGGGCGAAATAGAACTCTAGGTTGCCGTCCCAGGCGTTAAGCATGTAGACGACCTTTGGCCGACCTTTGGGCGTCTTCTTGTTTTCAAGATACTGCCCGAAGCGACTCCGTAGCGTCGCGCTGCTGGTGCCATCACCGGTCTGGCCGATATACATTACCCAGCCATTGGGTGGCAGTCCTGCATGAGGGACTCGAACGACAAATGCGTAAAGGCCGGGTTCTAGCGGTATCAGTGCCTTCGACGACGGGCTAAACGCCACCGATTGCCAATTCAGTCTTGGAACAATGTCCGCGCGTTTGAACTCCGGTGGTGAAATTGTGAACTTCGCGCTTCGCGTCTGCGTATCAATAAGTGAAGCACCCGCGGGGTCCTTCATCAAATCATCCATCCAACTCATATTGTGGGTCGCCGTCCAGATATCCGACGCACAATCAACGCAGTCGCGTGTCTGCAGCGTCGACAGAACTCCTTGAGTTCAACATCAGAAGGCTTTCACTTTGGCTGGCCGTGCGTCCTTCACCGTCATGAACACGCCCGTTTGTAGTGAGGCGAAGCTGACCTTTCCACGAAACATGTTTTGCAGCACCTGATTGCTCGCGGCATTCGTCTTGAAGCAAATCGGCAGGCCGATGTTCTCGAGATGATCGTCGCCTGCCCCGTCATAGTCATCAGGGCTCTGCGATGCAAGCGCCACCATCAGACCTTTCGACCGGTGCAGCCGGATGTTGTCTGACAGTGCCTTGTGGCGGGAAGCCAATAGGTGTCGAGCTTCGTCTACCGCCAACACCGCGCGAATTGCCCGGTGCCCCGTGTCATCCTGCGGCGCCTCGGGCGTTCGCTTCAGGAACGTGTTCAAAGCATCGAGCAAGAGATAGGCAGCCAGGTTCTTCTGGGTGTCGTGCGCTCCTGCAAACGTAATGATCCAGCTTTGGGCGAAGAACTGCGCCGGAGGCATGTCCGGCTGGAAGATCGTGCGTTCCGTCAGGTCGCTGATGGTCGAGATTACGCTGTCCGTCTTGAGGCCGCGGTCCTGATAGAAGTCCCTCAATGTCTTGCTGATGTCACCCAGTGAGATCTGCGGAAGTTGCTGAAACAGCGGACGCAGTGCGTCCTTGATGGTCTCCTGTTGCACAGCCCCGGCCTTGCTCTGCATGACCTTCATGAACGAGTCGCGGAACCCCATGATCGCGTCAGAGGCCGCCGCTTCCGACTCATCAGATCCGTAGAACATGTCTAGCGGAATAGGCTCCTCGGGGACCTTGATCACCCGGGCGCCAATGGCCTCAATGAAGTCATATCGGTTCGCAAGGTCGCCTTTCCCGAGGTCGAGCAGGATCACGGGGGCACCTGACTGCTTTCGCACCTGCACTAGCATTTCCAGCATCGTCCGCGTCTTGCCTGAGCCGGCCTGCCCCATCACGGCCACGTGCGGCGAGTAGCCAACGCCGTTCACGGTCCAGCGGAAAGGCTCATGAGAATCGACAAGCGTGCCAAGGTCGACGGTGACGGGCACAGGATCGCCGCCGGGCAGCGCCCAGTTGTGGCCAGCGGCACGGGGCGATGTTGGGCTAACGCCACCAACATCGGGCAAGTTCGCGCGGCGACGCACCAGTACATCGACGAAGCGGTTGTAGTCTTCTCCCGCCTCCTCCCAGTCCTCGCTCAGTAGCGCGATACCGCGATTCCAGTGCCGCTTCACGATGTCTTGCAAGGTTGGCAGAGTGAGTTCAGCGCGGGGATCGGTGGCGCGCAGGTGCGTGAAGAGCAGGCCGACCCAAAGCGCGAGCGAGTCGAGGCCAAAAAGCACATCGCCCTTGATCGGCTTCCCCGCACCGTCCAGGTTTCCAGTCGGGTAGCTCGACTCAGCAAGGGATCGCCCGATAGCAAGTCGAGCCACGCGGTTCTTGGCCGAGAGGCCGAGACTTGAGCGAAGCTGCTCGGTCTTCTTGTCCGCTTCTGCCGAGGTCTGAAAGCCCGCCAGTAGCACCTGCTCGATCGTAAAGGCGCTCATTCCGGCAACTCCTCGAAATACTCGTTCTCAATGGCCGTCGTCCGCCCAACACCGCTGCCAACTTCAGTGTGTTGGAGCAGGTAGGTCATGGCAACGTTTGGCTCCATCGCTGCAAAGGTCTCGCGATCAATCTCCTTGTCCTGTGATAGAAGGATCACTTGGCGCTTCTTGTTCGATATCCAGTACTTCAGGATGTTGGCGCGGTGCGTACTGTCAAGTCGACCCAGCGGGGTGGCTACGACTAGGGGGGCATCCAGTCCGGAAATCTGTGCAAGGCCTGCGAGCAGCGCGGTTGCGAATACCTGGTTCTCGCCGGCCGACTTATCAAAGGGAATCGCTTCTCCCTCTTTGCTGAGGATGCGCGTCTCGCCACCTTCGTCAATTTCAATGCGGTGAACGATTTTTTTATGGGCCAGCTTCTTGTACACGTCAGTCATGGCCGCCGCGAGCTGCTCCACCTTCAGCGCATACAACTGCGGTATCAGGTCCTCGACCAGCTTGCACACCTTCTCGGCGCAGCCGACCATCGACTTCACAGGGTTGGCCTGTACAAACTTCTCGTGCTCGCGGGCGTAAAGGGCGCGCTCCTGATCGATAGTTCCCTTGAGGCCGGCAATCTGGCGCTCAAGATCGCCAAGTTCCTTTTGCCGCTGATCGAGGGTGGCGTTAACTGTCGTCAGTTCGCCATTGAGCTTGGCAAGCGTGCCGTCGCGGTCATGCCCTTCAATCTTGGAATAGCGGCTGACTAGTTCGCGAATCTTCTTTTGCAGCAATTCGCGCTTGGAGACGAGGCCCAGCACGTCCTGCGCCCCCATGCGTAGGCCGCTCATCGTCTGCAAAAGCGCCTGGCGCTTGGCGCCAAGGTAATCGTGCAGCACGTGCTCAGCACAGCCCTCGGGCATCGGGTAGAAGAGGCTTTCCCACGCCGCGTTGAGGCGGGCCTGCAGCGCTGCCTCCTGCTCAGGCGTGAGCGCTGGTTGCAGCGGCGGCTCGGTGGTGTCGTAGAACGTGCCGATGAACTTGGCCTTCTCAGGCTCCAGACTGCGTTTGCGAGACTCCCACGACTCGCGCGCGAGTTCCTGTTGAACCTGCTTTGACAGCGATTCCATCAGGTCCCGCGCCACCAGATGAAACGGTAGCTTCGTCGCAACGACATCATCGAGTGCGTCTTCGGTCGCCTTGAGCTCAGTCTCCGCGTCGGCCTGCTGCTTCACCACGTCCGAAACACTCGCCACGTCGCCGGCCCCGGCGCCGAGTTGCATCATGTTGTTGGTGATCGAGGTTCGCTGCGCTTGCAATGACTTCACCGCGTCGACCAGCGTGCGGTACTTTTTCTCCGCCTCCTCATACTCGGCCTCATGCCGTCTGAGCCCATCGAAGAGTTCGCGGTGCTTTTGTTCGTCCATCACGGCAATGCCCGTGGAGCGATTTGCCTGAAACTCTTCGAGTCTCTTCTTCAGCTTTCGCAGGAGGTCAACGCCCAGCAGCCCTTCAATGCCCGAGCGGATCTGATGTCCGCGACCCTGGTCCGCCAGCTTCTTGACCTCTTCACCATCGAAGAAGAAGAACGGGGCAATGTGAGCCGGGATGAACCGCTGGTCCAGCATTTCCGGTAGCTTCTCGGCGAGCACTGCACGTCCAGTATGCCATCTCGGACTGGATAGATGACGACCTCATCTTCCCCCGTCCAATCCCCTGACCGCGTGAAGAACCATTTGCGGGTGACTTCGAAGCCCTCCGCCTTTGTCTGGTTGATTTGAATCTTGACCCACATAGACTCGCGACCCGTCCGAATGGCGGTGCCGTGCAATGCCCGCTCAAGGAACTTTCGGTAGCCGACATCGTCCTTGAGGCCGCGCGCCCAAGGTGCTCAACGGCTTCCTTGCCGTACAGCCCGAGGTACAGCGCCTCAAGGATAGAGGTCTTGCCGTATCCATTCATGCCACCGACCAGGACGATGTTTCGGCCAGCATTGGGCTGCGGAAACTCGAAGGTCTGGTGCTGGTAGCTCTTGAAGTTGAATAATTCGATCTTGGCAATCCACATGGTGCTTTTCGCTTCTCCCTACATGCGGCTTAGGACTTCCTCGATGCGCGGGTACACATTCCGCGCCCGCTCCTCTCCCGATCTGTCCCGCTGGATGCCTACAAGGTCTTCCAGCACGTCCATAGGTACGCAGTGCTTCACGCACAGCCTCTCAAGCAACTCGCGCGCTGCCGGGTCGGACCACAACGGCAGGTCGCCAAGGAACACATCACTCACTATTTCCCCCTGTTGAAGTCACTGGCAAGCTGATTTCCTCAGCCCAGGTCGCATGGATGCGATCAATCTCGTCGTCCGAAATGAGTTCGCCGCCGTACTCCTCCTGCGCGGCAAGTAGGCGGTCGAGGATCATCTTCCGAGCCTGGATCGTGAATGGTCCCGGAACGTGCTGAATCTGCTCACCTCTCGCATTGAACCGAATTTCGCCGTTACGGCGCTCCACTGAGCGGTACTTCGGGTCGTTGCGTATGTCCTTCAGCCACTGACGAAACTCGATCAAGGCCGAAAAGTGATGGTTTCCGGAGTCGACGAACCCCTGCAGACTCTTGTCTTTTTCGACCACTGTGCACGTCCAGCAGCCGAAACGGCTGTTAGACGTGCCACATCCAGGAGCTTCATCCTTGCTCAGGACGACCGGGCATTCACCACCCTCAGCGTCCCGATAAAGCTGGATTAGATCGCGATGCGTCCCGCCCCAAGGAGGTTCCCGGCTGCCAAGAACCTCCCAGACATCCTCAATGGACAGATGGACGATGGGCCGGTAGATAAACGCCCCCAGAAGATCTTTATGAGGAGTCAGTTTTGAGTTTGCAAGGTTCTTGTGCCGGTCAATCGACTGCCTTCGGGTGTCGCTTTCATCCGAACGCACACCGAGAATGACTATGGCAGCCCCGTGCGCAGAGACATGGTCAAGGATGTAGCGGCTTGTCGGCTGTATCTTCAGGCGATCGGTGCACCACCGCATCATCTGGTTCGGGCTAGGGTAGCCCTTGCCGATTAGCAGTGTCCAGAATGTCTTGTCCGGTGCAGGGCGCGTCGTTACCACCTTGACCGGCAGGCGCAACCCATCCGCCATGTCACGAAGAGCATCCTGCACCTTGACGAGATGCGCGATTACCAAAGGGCTTTCGACCAATGTGTCATTGGAAACTACGTGCACCGTGCGCGTCCGCTTCGACGGCGGAACCTGCAGCAGAGCCTCAAACACTGCCTGCGCGACAACAGTCGAGTCCTTCCCTCCCGAGAAGCCAATGATCCACGGGTAGTCCTGCGTGTCGGAGAGGTATTCGTCCCGCACCGAGTCGACCACCCCTTCCCATGTACTCTGAGCGGGCTCAAAGTGCCCGCCGCTGGGCACCTGAAGTTCTTCAATCGCTGGTGCAGTCAACATGTACGTTTGCGACTTTCAGGTCGCGACCTATCGTGGGTTACAAGGAGCGACGGCTGCACGGCATGGCGAGGAGTGACCAGACTCCGCCCAGGCCAGATGCGCTTGGCGAGCACCCCGGGCCACGCAGGCAGGTGTTCATACGAGCTGCACCTGCAGCTTGCGCCCAACCATGGCTTCGGTGCGCTGCAGGGTAGACAGGGTCATATCGCGACGAGGATCAAGGACGCGGTCAACCTGGGACCGGCTGGTCTTCAATAGCGCAGCGAGGCGCGCCTTTGACAGAGACAGACTCGTCATCGCCTCGGCAATCTGCCAGTCGATCACATCCTTGATGGCCTGACCCTCGGATTCTTCGAAGCTCCCCTCAGGCTTGACGAGATTGTCGGCGTTCGATTCCAGCTGGTGGTGCTTCGACATGCGCAGGCTTTCTCGACGAGCTTCGGACGCGATTATGTACTGTGGAAAGTGCATCCCGGTAACGGCCGTTTGTTCCTACGACGCGGGCGAGGTCGCACCTGCTACGTAGTGGACCAATTGCCCGAAAGGCGCTCTGCGCGGGATTGAGCGCGGGCTGGAGCGTGCCCAACCGTCGACCACCGTGCAGGGCCGGTTGGGTGAATGGATCGCCGTCGGCGGCGCCGACGTGCGAGAAGACCTCAGCAACAGCGGAACCCCGCAGTCGAGCCGCGGCACCGAGCGCAACCAGCGCGGCGTCTGGCTCAGGGTGGAGGTCGATCGGTGATCTTTGTTTCGGTGATCCGTGATCCGTGATCCGTGATCAGTGAAACAGGCAGCTGATGGGTGCGCGTCAACGCGCACGGGTACCGATCACTGATCACCGATCACTGATCACCAGTCGGATCACGGATCACCGATCACGGATCACGGATCACCGATCACCATACGTCACCCTGCTCCACAGCCACTCCACCGGCCCCTGGCCAAAGCGGGCGATCCACCAGCGGCTGAGCACGATCTGCACCGCGACGATCGCCAGCGCCAGCAGCGCGAGTTCGGCGCGGTGCAGGGTCAGGCCGAGTGCCAAGCCCCAGCCGGTCAGCAGCGCGCCCATCAGCACCGATTGCATCAGGTAGTTGGTCAGCGGCATGCGGCCGGCCGGTGCGAGCCAGGCGATTGCAGCTTGCATCCACGGCTCGCCCTGCCGCCGCACGACCCAGGCGAGATACAGCGCCAGCGCTGGAAAGGCCACGCCCATGAGCGTGTAGCCGATCAGATCAGGGTCGCCCGGAGACTCCAACATGGTGCGGTAGTTGAACCAGGCACCGAGCGCTGACAGCATGAGCCCGGCCAGCCCGAGCGGCACGGCGCGCCGCCACAGCCTGCCAAAGCGCTGCGGCCGCTCCAGCCAGCGCTGGCGCGCGGCCAGAGCGCCGAGGGCAAACAGCGCCACGAACAGCGGCACTGCGAACAACAGTCCCCAACACTGCATCAAAAAGTTTTCCACGCGCAGCGGCAACTGCTCCAGGTAGCCGCCGGTGACCATGACCGCGAACTGCTCGATCACGTTCTGCGGCACGGCACTCGGGTCGCCCTCGAAGGGCGCGGCGCGCCGCGCCAGCACCAGCAGCCACACCTGCGGCACCGACAACAGCAGATAGACGATGAAGGCGTTGCGCGCGAGTACCAGCAACTGGCGCGAGCGGCTGCCGGCGAAAGCCACAAGGACAAAGCCTGCAATGGCATAGCCGGTCAGGATGTCGCCGTAGTACAGCAGCAGACCATGCGCCAGGCCGACGACGAGCAGAAACGTCAGGCGGCGCCGGTAGTGCCCCTTGGCACCCGCCAGCCCATGCCGCCGCGTGAGCTTGCGCATCTGCAGCGTGAAGCCGTAGCCAAAGAGCAAGGCGAACAGCGACAGGAACTTGAGCGAGACAAAGGTGCCGATCGCCAGGTAGACGACGGTGTCGATCAGCCGCGGCGGCGCCAGGAAGTAGCCGAGCGGATCACCCCCACCAAAGAGAAACGACTGGATGTTGACCTGCAGGATGCCAAAGAGTGCGACCGCGCGCAGGGCGTCCACCAGCAGCACGCGGCCACCGGCCGCGCCGAGGATTGAGCAGTGAGGATTGAGCAAAGGCGCGCGGCGTTGCAGGCAGGGTCGCGCTAGTTGGTCAACGGCGGGCAAGGACGTAGGAGACAGAAGCGGCCGAACAAAGCGCAAGCCAAGGCAATCCCAACCTCAATCCTCAATCCTCGATCCTGAATCCCAACTCCCGACTCTCACCCCCCCGTCTGCGAAATCTTGGCCTTCAGCCACTTGTCCACCGACGGGAACACGAACTTGCTCACGTCGCCGCCAAGCTGCGCGATCTCGCGCACGATCGAGCCGGAAATGAACTGGTATTGATCCGAAGGCGTGAGGAACATCGTTTCCACGTCGGGCAGCAGGTAGCGGTTCATGCCGGCGAGCTGAAACTCGT
>JBIIZX010000125.1:0-8194 GCA_044346055.1 Burkholderiaceae bacterium
GGTCCAATTGGGAGGGACATCCTCCCAGCGGGTGCCCGGCGCGATGCCGTCACCGGGCAAGCCGGCGGCTTCGTCATAGATCCAGCCGCAGATGAGGCACATCCAGGTGCGCATTGCCGCCATGTTTTGCGCGGCAGCGCCGCCTCCACTTAACGTCATCGGACCGAAAAACCTGAGTTAATTCGATAACATGCTGAGCATTGCGCATCATAGCCGGTGGCCCGAAAGACGGGCGCTTCTGCGACCATTGATCGCATCATCCGGCGCACCAACTGCCCCTGACGGCTGGTTGCGACTCGCGGATGCTGGTGACTTATTGCTCCACGCGACTGCGCCGAACGACCATCCTTCCCACATCCGGTTCAGCTCCCGCCAGTCGCCTTGCATCGACCTGCATCACGGCCACCGCAGTCTCGTCAGTCTCACCCGCCTTTATCACCCGCCTTCAAGCAAAGCGCTCATCAAACCAATGTCCATTCATGCACCGCCTACGGTCCTTGTGTTCTCGATGTCGGATCCTACCGGTGCTGGTGGTGCCGCGGCGGATACGCTCACGTGTGCTGCCATGGGCTGCCACGCCGCCTGCGTGATCACCGCCCTGTCGGTGCAGGACTCCAGCCGCATGGAAGACGTGCTGGTGATTGACGACGAGTGGGTCGATGACCAGGCCCGCACTGTTTTGCAGGATATGCCGGTGTCGGCCGTCAAGGTCGGCGCGCTTGGCTCGACCGACAACGTGCAGGCCGTGGCCGAGATCCTGTCCGATTACCCGGAGCTGCCGGTCGTGTTCGACCCGTTTCCGGCCGCGCGCGGCGGGCGCAGCGAGTCCGATGATGAGCTGGATGCCGAACTGATGGCCGCGCTGCGCGGGCTCATCCTGCCGCAGACCAGTGTGGTGACCTTGAGCCTGCCGCAGGCTCGGCGCTGGATCGCGCTCACGACGGACGATGAAGCGGCCGAGGACTTTGGTGCCGCCGAGTGCGCGCGCCAGATTCTCGAGTGGGGTGCGGAATACGTGCTGGTGACCGGCGCCGAGACAGTCGGCACGCAGCTGGTGAACCAGCTCTTCGGCCCTGAGAATTCATTGCAGAACGAGAGCATCGAGCACGTGGACCTGCGCTTTCGTGGCGCGGGTGACACGCTGTCGGCGGGAGTTGCCGCGCTGCTGGCCCAGGGCATCGAGGTTGGCGATGCCGTGCGCGAGGCCAACGAGTTCCTCGCGCAGGCGCTGGCCGGGGGTTTTCGGATCGGCATGGGCGACGCCATGCCGGACCGCCTGTTCTGGGCCGGCGATGACGGCAGCGATGATGAGGACGTGGTGGCGGATGCCGCCCAGGACGAGCCTGCTGCTGATGCGGCCGCTGATGCCACGGGGACTGCTGCGCGATTGACCACATTGAAGAAGGAATCAAAGGCATGAGCGGGGACCGCAACCAGGCACTGTTTGACCGCGCGCAGCGCACGATTCCGGGCGGCGTCAATTCGCCGGTGCGCGCCTTTCGTTCAGTGGGCGGCACGCCGCGCTTCATCAGCAAGGCTCAGGGCCCGTACTTCTGGGACGCCAATGGCAAGCGCTATATCGACTACATCGGTTCGTGGGGGCCGATGATCGTCGGCCACACGCATCCCAAGGTGGTTGCCGCCATGCAGGCCGCGTTAGAGCGCGGCCTGTCTTACGGCGCACCGACCGAGGGCGAGGTCGAGATGGCCGAGGAGATCATCAAGCTGGTGCCCTCGATCGAGCAGGTGCGGCTCGTGTCCTCTGGCACTGAAGCGGCAATGAGTGCGCTGCGCCTGGCGCGCGGTGCCGCCGGCAGCGTGAATGGCAAGCCGGGCAGCCGCCGCAAGATCATCAAGTTCGAAGGCTGCTATCACGGCCACGCCGACAGCCTGCTGGTCAAGGCGGGTTCCGGCCTGCTCACCTTTGGCAATCCATCGTCGGCCGGTGTGCCGGCCGAGATCACCCAGCACACGCTGGTGCTCGACTACAACGACCCGCAGCAACTGGAAGACGCCTTCAAGGCGCATGGCGATGACATTGCCTGCGTGATGGTGGAAGTCATCGCCGGAAACATGAACCTGGTGCGCGCCAGGCCAGAGTTTTTGCATACGATGCGGCGGCTGTGCACCGAGTACGGCGCGATCCTCGCCTTTGACGAGGTGATGACGGGCTTTCGCGTTGCCCTGGGCGGCGCGCAGTCGATCTACGGCATCGAGCCCGATCTGACCGTGCTCGGCAAGGTGATTGGCGGCGGCATGCCGGTGGCGGCCTTTGGCGGAAAAAAAGAGGTGATGCAGCACCTGGCCCCACTGGGCGGCGTGTACCAGGCCGGCACCCTGTCGGGTAATCCGATCGCCGTGGCATGCGGGATGGCGACACTGAAGCTCATCCAGGAACCCGGGTTTTACGACCGCTTGTCCAGCAATACGGCACGGTTGATCGAAGGGATGATGGCGGCAGGGCGATCGGCCGGGATACCCTTCTGCGGGGACTCGGTGGGCGGCATGTTCGGCATCTACTTCGCCGCCAGCGTCCCGGGCAACTACGCGCAGATCATGGCCACGGACAAGAACCGCTTCAACGCGTTCTTCCACGCCATGTTGGAGCGCGGCGTGTATCTGGCGCCGTCGGCCTACGAGGCCGGGTTTGTCTCGGCGGCGCACGACGCGTCCGTGCTCGATGCGACGATCAGCGCGGCCCGGGAGGCTTTCGCCCAGGTGCAGTAGCGCGGCAAGCGCAACCGGCGCAATTGGCGCAATCGGCGCAATAGGTGCAATGGGTGCAATGAGCGGCTGATCGGCAGGAACTTTGCCGGTGCAGGACAGGACGAAGACCACATGCAGCTGATCCGGACCACGCTGGCGGCCCTTGCCGCCACCTTTGCATTCGCACTCGCCGCGCAGGCCCAGCCCGTGCGCGGCGACAACGTCGAAAGCGAGCTCGTCGCCGAGACCACCGCGATCGTGCCGGGCCAGCCGCTCACCTTGGCGCTGCGCCTGAAGCACGATCCGCACTGGCATACCTACTGGCAGGTGCCCGGCGACTCCGGCCTGCCCACCACCATCAAGTGGGCCCTGCCCGAAGGCTGGAGCGCCGGTCCCATCCAGTGGCCCGTGCCGCAGCGCCTTGCCGCCGGCCCGTTGATGAACTTCGGCTACGAGGGCGAGATCCTGCTTCTGACCCGGCTCACGCCGCCGGCTAACGTCAAGCCCGGTGACACCGTCACGCTGCAAGCGCGCGCCGACTGGCTCATCTGCAAGGACGTGTGCATCCCGGGCGGTGCCGACCTCAAGCTGCCGCTGACAGTGCTGGCACAAGCGAGCCCGGGCCGCTTCGCACCTCAGTTTGCCGCCGCGCGGGCGCTGGTGCCCGGCCAGGCGCCGCTGGAGAAAGTGGCAGCCACCATCGAGGCCAATCGCATCAAGCTGAGCTTCAGCGCTCCGGCGGGCAAGGGCGCCGTCAACAAGATCGAGTTTTTCCCGCTGCAAGAGGCGCGCATCGAGCCCGCTGCGGCGCAGGTATTGCAGGCCGACGGCGCGGGCCAGGCGCTGATGCTGCGCGCGGCGCAACCGGTGGCCGCCGACTTCAAGCAGCTCAACGGCGTGCTGGTGGTCAATGGTGGACCGGCCAACGCAGCCCAGGGCGGCTGGGCCGGCACGATCGAGGTGCCGCTAGCGGCCGGTGCCGTTCCCGCCGTGACTGGTGCCAGTGGTGCGAGCGGTGCCATTGCGGGCGCCACCACCATCGTCAACGACTCCACCAGTGGCTCGGCCGTTGGCTTCTGGGGGGCCGTCATTGGCGCCATCATCGGCGGCCTGATCCTGAACCTGATGCCCTGCGTTTTCCCGGTGCTGTCGCTCAAGTTGCTGTCCCTCATGCAGCACCAGCAGCAGGAAGACTCGGCCCATGTGAAGCACAAGGCCCGCATGCGCGCCCACGGCGCCACCTTTGCGGCGGGCGTGATCCTGAGCTTTGTCCTGCTGGCGGGCCTGTTGATCGCGCTGCGCGCCGGTGGCGCGCAACTCGGCTGGGGCTTCCAGTTGCAAACGCCGTGGGTGGTGGCGGCGCTTGCGACGCTGTTTTTCCTGATCGGCCTGAATCTCCTCGGCACCTTTGAGTTCAACGTCGGATCGGGTGTGGCCAGCAGCGACATCGCGCAAAAGCTGCAATCAGACTCGCTGTCGGGCAGCTTCTGGACCGGCGTGCTCGCAGTCGTGGTTGCGGCACCCTGCACGGCACCCTTCATGGGCGCGGCGCTCGGCTACGCGGCCACGCAGCCGGCGGTTATCGCGCTCACCGTATTCGCCATGCTCGGGGTTGGCATGGCGGCACCCTATGTGCTGCTGACGCTGTTCCCCAAGCTGCTCGCCAAACTGCCGCGTCCGGGCGTGTGGATGGAGCGCTTCAAGCAGACCATGGCGTTTCCGATGTTTGCCACGGTGGTGTGGCTGGTGTGGGTGCTGGCGCAGCAGACCGGTGCCAATGGCGTGGCGTGGGCCCTCGGTGCCTTCGTGCTGGTGGGCATGGCCGCATGGGCCTTTGGCCTGATGCAGCGCGGCTCCCGCGGCTTTCGCTGGGTGGCAGCGGGTGCGGCGGTGCTCGGCGTCTACGCGCTCTTTGCCGGCACCGGCCCGGGTGCCGTGGAGCAGGCCCAGGCCGCGCAGCGCTCCAGCAGCACGGCCGCGGGCTGGCAGCCGTGGTCGGCGGATGAGGTCACCAAGCAGCTGGCTGGCGGCAAGCCGGTGTTCGTGGACTTCACCGCGGCCTGGTGCGTCACCTGCCAGGTCAACAAGCAGACCGTGCTGCACACCGCCTCGGTGGGCAAGGCGTTCGACGCCAGTGGTGTGGTCAAGATGCGGGCGGACTGGACCAACCGCGATGAGGCCATCACTAGGGAGTTGGCCCGATTCAACCGCAATGGGGTGCCGCTGTATGTTCTGTTCGATCCCAAGGGGACAGCACATGTTCTGCCGGAACTCCTGACGGAACGGACAGTCCTTGATGCGCTGGCGCGAGTCGGAAAGACCTCGACCGCGCAAGCAGCACGTTAAGCACAAGCAGCGCAATCCGTCCCCACCCCCACCGCAACGAGGTAACCATGTTCAAGCAAGTCCTGACCGCCGCCGCGGCGGTGCTCGCGTTCGCTCCTTTCGCCCCCGCCCTGGCCGAGGCCACACCGGGCAAGCCGGCACCGACCATCAGCGCGACCGACGTGGCCGGCAAGCCCGTCAAGCTCGAGGACCTGCGCGGCAAGTACGTGGTGCTGGAGTGGTTCAACCCCGCCTGCCCGTTCGTTGTGAAGCACTACGGCGCGAGCAACATGCAGGGCCTGCAGAAGCGCCTCACAGGCGAAGACGTGGTCTGGATCGCCGTCAACAGTACCGCCGCCGACCACCCGGAGTACCTGCAGCCGGCCAAGACCGCTGAGTGGATGCAGCAGCAAAAGGCTGCGCCGTCGCGTGTGGTGCTCGACCCCACCGGCACTATCGGCCGTGCCTACGGCGCTCGCACCACGCCGCAAATGGTCATCATCGACCCGAAGGGCACCGTGGTTTACAACGGCGCCATCGACAGCGTGCGCTCCGCCAACCCGGCCGATATCGCCAAGGCGACCAACTTCGTCACACAGGCGTTCACCGAGATCAAGGCCGGCAAGCCGGTCAGCCAGCCGAGCACGCAGCCCTACGGCTGCTCGGTGAAATACAGCGCCGGTTAAGCGGGCCCTGCTCGGAGCGGCGTTTTTGGAGCGGGCGCGCGAGCGCCCGCGAGCCTGAGCAAAATGGGCGCAGCGCGCGGCCGCTCCGACCGCGCCTGCCGTGGCGGTGAAGGCTCATGCCGGCAACGCCGGCGTGAAGCTCGCGACGCGAGCGGCCGACGCCAAGCGAAGCCCATCTGACTAGTCACTTTGCGTGCACGTGCGATTCGCGCCAGCGAATCGCGTAAACGCAAAGTGCATCGCTAGCCGTTGCGATAGACCCATTCAAGCAGCGCATCGTGCGCTGCCTGCGCCGCGCCGGCGTTCGCGTGGTTGATGAACGCCACCACCACATAGCGTCGCCCCGACTGGCCGTGCACGTAGCCGGCCACGGCGCGCACGTCGTTCAGCAGACCGCTCTTGATGTGCGCATTGCCAGCAGCACCCGTGCGGTTGCGCATGGTGCCGTCCACACCCACCAGCGGCAGTGAACTGACGAACTCCGGCATCAGGGGCGAGTTCCATGCGTGCATCAGCAGGCGCGCCATGTTGGCCGCCGAAATGCGCTCCTGCCGGCTCAGGCCCGAGCCGTTCTCGAACACCAGCTCCGGCATGTCCAAATTGCGGTTGGCAAGCCAGGCGCGCACCGTGCGTGCGGCGCGCTCGGTCGAGGCAGGCTGGCGTGCGGCCTCCGCGCCCATGGTCAGAAAGAGCTGGCGTACCATCACGTTGTTACTGAACTTGTTGATGTCGCGGATCACTTCGGCCAGCGCTTCTGATTCGTGCAAGGCAATGCGCCGCGCCTCGGCGGGCACGCGCTCCTCGCGCACGGTGCCGGTCCACTTGCCGCCAGCGCCCTCCCACATCGCGCGGAAGGCCGCGGCAAAGAACTGCGTGTGGTTGAGCACGCTCACGTGCCATTGGCGCTCGCCACAGGCCAGCTGATAGCCGCCGCGAAACACCGGCGCCATTGCATTGGAAAAATCACCTTCGAGGCGGCCGCGCCAGTCACCGCAGCCGCCATCGATGCCCCGCACCAGCGGCGGCGCCTTGAGCCCCGCCAGCGGCGGTGTGACCACAACCCGCGCACTCTTGGTCTCCGGGTCTGGCACGAAGCTGAAGGTGATCGCCTTGTAGTTGAGCAGCAGTGCATCCGGCGGAGCGTTATATGGCCGCAGGCTTTCGCCATCAAACGCGCCCGAGTCTTGCGTCGCCGCTTCAAAGGCGGATTTGTCGAGCAGCACGTCGCCGCGGATCTCGCGGATGCCGTAGGCGCGGATCTTGTGCACCAGCAGCCACAGGTGCTCGACCACGAGCTTCGGATCGCCGCTGCCGCGCAGGGCCAGTTCGCCTTCGAGCACGTCGCGCTGCAGCCTGCCCACTGCAAAGGCTTCGGTGCGCCAGGTGAAGGCGGGCCCGAGCAGTTGCAGGGCCGCGTAGGTCGTGACGAGCTTCATGGTCGACGCCGGGTTCATTGGCGTCGACTCGTTCAGCGCCATGACCACGCCAGCGCCGGGGCCAACGGGTTGCACGACCACGCCAACCGCGGACGTCGGCACGTTGGCCGCCCGCAGGGCCGCCAGGTACGCCTGCGGCACGCTCACCACCTGGGCCGTCAGTGGCGGTGACGGCGGCGGTGTCTGCGGCCCCGGTTGCGGCGCTGCCGCCGTCCCTGCCTGCGGCAACGGTGGCGTGAGGGTCGTCTGCGCCAGCGTGCTGGCGCACATGAACGTCAGGCCGAGCAGCGAAAGGCAAAGGCGTTGGAGTGAACGTGCTGCGCGCATGGGTGCCGCAAGGAGGAGGAAAGTGTCGCCGCGGAGCATAGAGCGAAGGTCGCCTCTCGACCTGACTCGGTCCGTGGCGGTACCAACGCCCGCCCATGCACTCCCGTTGTCACGGAAGTGCAGCACGCTGTCGGTCAATCAGCGAGGGCAGCGGCGCAGCCGCGTCCCCGAGCCTATGCCGGCGAAGCAACGCGATCACGGTGTGGCGGCAAGGCTCATGCCGGCGCAGCCGGCGTGAAGCGCGCGGGTGCGCGCGGCCGGAGCCAGAGCCGGCATCCACTTTAATTTCATCTGGCTCTGCCAGTGAAGTTGAACTGATCAACCGCTTTCGGTGCACGTGCGAGGCCGCAGGCCTTGCGTACACCGAAAGCGCTCAAGAACTCAGCTGCAGCATTCCCAGCCCGGCCTTGCGGTACGAGCCAAAGCCACGAATCAGCCGGCGGCGCAGGTACTCGGCGTTGCTGACCTCGAGCGCGCCTTCGATGACCGCGTGCTGCACCTTGAAGCGCTGGCCGCGGTGCGCAAAGCGCAGCTTGGCCAGTGCGGTGTCATTGATGAGCAGGCGAATGCCGAACTGCGGCGCCATTTCCTTGAACCAGGTGTCGACTTCAAGGGCGGTGGCAAACGGCACCACGCGCTTTTCATTGCCCTCGACGTATTCCTTGCCGGCGCAGATCGGCAGGGTGAAGCGGTACATCAGCCCCTCGGCCAGCT
>JBIIZX010000126.1:0-8183 GCA_044346055.1 Burkholderiaceae bacterium
ATCGCTATTCCTACGATCGCGAATATCTGCTGAGCCGGATTGCAGTGCTGTTCGGTGGCCGGATCGCTGAAGAGTTGTTCATGAACCAGATGACCACTGGCGCAAGCAACGACTTCGAGCGCGCCACGCAAATGGCGCGCGACATGGTCATGCGCTACGGCATGAGCGATGTGCTGGGCCCCATGGTGTACGCGGAGAACGAGGGCGAGGTGTTCCTTGGCCGCTCGATCACCAAGACCACCAACATGTCGGAGGAGACCATGCGCAAGGTCGATTCCGAAATCCGCCGCATCATCGACGAGCAGTACGCCCTGGCCCGCCGCATTCTCGAAACCAATCGCGACAAGGTCGAGGCCATGACCACGGCTCTGCTGGAGTGGGAGACCATCGACTCCGACCAGATCGACGACATCGCCCAGGGCAAGCCGCCGCGCCCGCCCAAGTCCACGAGCTCCAGCGGCAAGCCGCCTGCCGGTGGCAAGCCCGCAGCGGGCAGTGCCGAAGGCGCGCCGCAGCCGGCCTGATGCAGCAGTCGTTGTTGTGAACACGAAAGAGCCGCCTCCGGGCGGCTCTTTTCTTTGTCGCCGTGCACGCCTGGTTCCCAACCAGACTGCGCGCCTGGCGCCGATCATGAGCTGCATGCTCCATGGCTCCGCAGCGCTGCCGCGCGTCGACGCCGTGCGTGCGAGTGCATCCCCGCCACCACCAGCACCATGTTGGTGGCCGGGTTCAGCCGCTCAACGAACATCGCAAGCGTGCGACGCCCGCAGAATGCGTCTGCCATGAGCTGTGCGTACCAGAACGAAGATGCGATGCCGTGACATGGCAACGGCTGTGCGCGGCGCTGCCCGGGGCGACCGCTCGCGAGGCGACGATCAGTTGCCGGCTCAGGGCAGGGCCGAGGAGTGCGGCTAAGAGCGCGCCGCCCGGGTCGTCGCGATGGTACTTCCCTGCCGGGCAAGCAGGTCGAAGTGACGCGCGTAGCGCTTGTGCAGGTTGTCGAGCGACAGCCAGATCAGGAAGTCGGCCGTGTTGAAGTCCGGATCCCAAGCCGGTTCGCCGCAGACCTGGGCGCCCAGGCGCAGGTAGCCCTTGATGAGCGGCGGCATCTCGCAGTGCGCAGCACGCTCGATACGTTCGTGCGGAAACGGCACGCGCGGGAACACGCGGTACTCAGGGCCGCTCAGGCAGGCCTGCATCTCGTCGCGCAGCCGCGCGGCCTGCATTCCGCCGTCAGTCAGCGAGGCGCTGGCACAGCCAATCAAGTGGCGGTAGCCAAAGCTGCGCATGTACTGCGCCAGGCCCGCCCATAGCAGCATGATTGCGCTGCCCTGGCGATAACTGCGATGCACGCAGGAGCGGCCGACCTCGATCATGGCCGGCCGCAGGTGCTGCAGACGCGCCAGGTCGAATTCACTTTCGGAGTAGAGGCTGCCGACAGCCCGGGCGCCGTGCGGCGGCAGCACGGGATAGGTGCCGACCACCCTCAGGCTGTCCTCGTCGCGCACAATGATGTGATCGCAGTGGGCATCAAAAGCGTCGATGTCGAGACCATCCTCCGCACCCGCTGCGTGCACGCGCGCTCCCAGTTCCTCGGCAAAGACTTTGTAGCGCAGCCGCTGCGCATCCTCGACCTCGGCCGCGCCGCGCGCGAGGCTGACCGTCAACCGCGGCTCTGTCCGCGCCTGGCCTGCGTCGTGGATGAGGCCAGTGTTGATGCCGCCACTCAGATTGGTGCCATCAAGCAGTGCCGTGCCGTTGCTGTCGGTTGTCATCGCGCCGATTCCGCTGCCGTGGTGATCGCGAAGTTATTGCCGCCGCTTGTCATGTGCATGAAGGCGCGATGACCGCGCGATGACCCGCCACGGTCAATCGGGCAGTTGTTGCGGCACCAGTGCGTTGCCCAGCGTGATGGCGCAATCGCGCCAGGCATGGCGTGCTGCCACCGCACGCACGCGCTCACGCGGCAGTTGTAGTGCGGCCATGCAGGCGCGCTCCAGATCGTGATCGAGCACGCCGGTCACGCCGGGCTCCACAACGTCCAGCGGCCCGGTCACGGGAAACGCCGCCACTGGTGTGCCGCAGGCCATCGCCTCCAGCATCACCAGCCCGAAGGTGTCAGTGCGGCTGGGGAAGACAAACACGTCAGCCGCGGCATACAGCGGCCCAAGCGAGGCATGCGCATGGGCGCCGAGCCAGACTGCTTGCGGAAAGCGCCGGCGCAGCGCCGGCAAGGCCGGGCCGTCGCCGATCATGACCTTCGAGCCCGGCAGGTCCAGGCGCAGAAAGGCATCAAGATTCTTCTCCGGCGCCACGCGTCCGACTGACAGGCAAATCGGCTGCGGCAAGGCGCGTCCAGCCGCGCGCTCCAGCGCACCGCGTGCATCCTGCGCATTGGCCGCACTGGCTGCATGCGGCGCGAAGGTCGTGCTGTCCACGCCTCTTGGCCAAAGGCGCACGCGCTCGAACCCCTTGGACTGCAGCGTCTCGATCATGGCCTGTGTGGGCACCAGAACGGCCTCGGCCGGCGCGTGAAAGCTGCGCAATGCCGGGTAGGTCCAGCGCGCCGGCACGGCAAAGCGGCGCTCGAAGTACTCGGGAAAGCGGGTGTGAAACGAGGTGGTGAAGCGCAAGCCGTGCCGCAGGGCCCAGCGACGCGCCGCCCAGCCGATCGGTCCCTCGGTCGCGATATGAAGCGCTGTCGTCTGCCCTGTCTGCTGGCTGCGCAGTGCGTCGATGAAAGTGCTGACCTGTCGTCCGGGGCGCAGTGCAAGACGCAGTCCTGGCTCGCCGGGCACTGGGATCGACGGGGCGTCCGCACTCACGATGGTCGTGGGCAGGCCGAGCGCTGCCAGCTCGCTGCGCATGTAGGTCCAGGTCTGCACCACGCCATTGACCTGCGGGTGCCATGCGTCCGTGAATACGACCAAGTGCTGCGGCCAGCCGGACTCGCGCTGCCTGCCTTCGGCCTGCCCGGATGTGATTGGGGTGAGCCCGCGCACCGGCGCCGGCAGCGTATCGGTCGCTGCTCGGCCGCCGGGCGGGGACTCGTGAACTGTGCGCAAGGCCGCAGGCAAGTCGGGTCTCGCCTCAGCGTGCGGCATGTCAGGGCGCGGGTCGCAGCTCGACATTGCGTCCGGCTGCGCCGGACGCCTTCCGCGCGGGCTGCTGCAGTGACAGGAACTGCTCCGTGCAGGCACGCCATGAGTGGCTGAGTGCGAAAGCGCGACAGCTTGCGCGGTCGATGCGCAGCGCGGCCAGGGCGGCGCGCTGCAGGTCATCGTCGAGCGCGCCGACGCTCGTGTCGCCCACCACATCGACCGGACCTTGCACGGGGTAGGCAGTCACGGGCGTGCCGCAGGCGAGTGCCTCGAGCAGCACCAAGCCAAAGGTGTCGGTGCGGCTTGGAAACACGAAGGCGCTGGCGGCCGAATACAGGCGGGCCAGCTCGGGCTGCGACAGCACGCCGAGAAAGTGCGCTTCCGGGAAGCGTTGCTTGAGCTGCGCCAGAGCCGGACCGGTGCCTGCCACCACCTTGCTGCCCGGCAGGTCAAGGCGCAGGAAGGCTTCGATGTTCTTTTCAACCGAGACCCGCCCCACGTACAGGAATAACGGCTGCGGCAACGCGAGCGGCATCGGTTCAACCGGCTGGAACATCTCGGTGTCCACCCCGCGCGTCCAGCGTGCCAGCCGTCCGATGCGCTGTACGGCCAGCTCTGCTTCAACGGTGGAGGTGGGTGCCATCACGACATTGGCCGCGCTGTGAAAGCGGCGCATCACGGCGTAGGTCCAGCTTTCCGGCACCCGGTACATCGCCCGCAGGTACTGCGGAAAGCGCGTGTGATACGCGGTCGAGAAGGCAATGCCGTGCCGCAGGCAGTAGCGGCGCGCTGCGCCGCCCAGTGGACCTTCGGTGGCGATGTGCACCGCAACCTCGGTGCCATCGGCGTTGTCGAGCGCGCGCGCCAGCAGACGTGACAGCTTCCAGTACGGCAGGATCGACAGCTGGATGCCCTCGTAGCCCGGGCAGGGCACAGTCGCAAACTGCGCCGGCGAAATCACCTCGGTGCGATGGCCCATGCGTTCGAGCTCGCGGTTGGTGGCCTCGATCGTTCGCACCACGCCGTTGACTTGCGGGGCCCAGGCGTCCGTCACTGTCACGATCTTCATGCGATCACCGGCGCAGGCTGCACCGCCTCCTCTGGTTCGTTCCAGCGGGGTACTGGATGGCCAGGCGCCAGCACCTCTTTCCACTCGACGAGTTGCAGTGCGCCGTCCTGCGTCTCCACCAAGGCCGTCAGGCTCTCGACCCAGTCGCCGTCGTTGCAATAGAGCAATCCGTCCAAGCTGCGGATTTCGGCGTGGTGGATGTGCCCGCACACAACGCCGTCATAGCCGCGTCGGCGCGCCTCGCGCACGAGCGTGTGCTCGAAGTCCGAGATGAAGCTCACCGCGTTCTTGACCTTGTGCTTGAGGTACTGCGACAGCGACCAGTACTGCAGCCCTAGGCGGGCGCGCAGGCGGTTGAACACGCGGTTCAGCCACAACGTGAAGTCATACAGCGTGTCGCCAAGATGGGCCAGCCATTTGGCATGGCGGATCACGCCATCGGCAAAGTCGCCATGAACCACCCACAGGCGGCGGCCGTCGGCCAGCACATGCACCGCGTCCTCGCGAATGGCGATGCCGCCGAAGTCGAGCCCGACGAACTGGCGGCCGAACTCATCGTGATTGCCCGGCACGTAGACGACCTGGGTGCCCTTGCGCGCCCTGCGAAGCACCTTCTGTACTACGTCGTTGTGTGCCTGCGGCCAGAACAGTCCCTTTTTCATCGCCCAGCCATCGATCACATCGCCGACCAGGTACAGCACATCGCTTTCGTGATGCCGCAGGAAGTCGAGCAGGTGCTCGGCTTTGCAGCCGCGCGTGCCCAGGTGAGTGTCGGAGATGAAGATGGCGCGGTGGCGGATTGGCGCCTGCGCCGCATCGTCTTGATGTTCGCGTTGCCGGTGTTGCTGCTGCTGCTGGTGTTGTTGCGTGTGCCCTGCTGCAGGCGCTTGCGGCTCATGCACGCGCGAGAACGTCGGCGAAAAAAACGGCTGCGATGAATCAGCCTTGGGGTACGTTGGTGAGGTCTGGTCCGACTCACATGAGGCAAACAGCGTTGCCATCGAAGCCGTCGGCGAGGGCGCAAGGCCATCAAGCGGCAGGGCAGAAGGTCCACGGACAAGTAAGCGATCCATGGGAGCGCCAATCTAGTGACTGGCGATGACTGCCTCGTGACCTGCAGTGCACGTTGCCCGTGCGCTTTGCGTCCGGTGCGCGGTTCGATTTGCAGCAACTCACAATTCACGCGAGATCAGGCGCGCATTGACACGGGATTGCGACAACCCGATGAACAGCGTGTGAAGCAATCTTGGGATAAACACGGCCACATCGCGTAACCAATGCGTCACCTGCGCCGCGCACAGTCGCAGCTCTTCACGGAGGATCATCCAAATGCACGACGACGACATCGTCACCAATACGTCCAACAACACACACATCGGCGATCTCATCGAGCAGCGGCTGGCTGACCCCAAGCGCCGCGGCCTGCTGAAAAGCGGCCTCGGTGCGGCAAGCCTGTCGTTCCTCAGTCTCGGCACGCTCACCGCCTGCGGTGGCGATGACGATGCGCCCGCTCCGACTCCGGCGCCACCTCCTCCGGCGCCGCCCCCGCCAGCAGTGCCGACGCGGCCTGCAGCTCTGAACTTCAACGCGGTCCCCAAGAGCCTGACTGATGCCGTGAGCGTGCCGGCTGGCTACACCGCCACGGTCTTGATGCGCCTGGGCGATCCGATCGCCAGCGGCGTGGCCGCCTACGGCAATGTCGGCACCGACGATCCGGCAACCTTTGATCGCCGAATTGGTGATCATCACGACGGCATGCACTACTTTGGCTTGAGCGCAGCCAATCAGTACGCGCGCAGTAATGATCGTGGTCTGATCGCCATGAACCACGAGGCGATCACCCCCCTGTTCCTGCACCCGACGGGCCAAACCATCTCCGGCACCGGCAACGCGGCGGCTCGTACCGTGGCGGCGGAGGTGCTGCGCGAGTTCTACGTGCACGGCGTGTCGATTACCGAGGTGAATCGGGCTGCCAACGGGACCTGGAGCTTCAAGCAGGACTCGACGCTGAACCGCCGCATCCACACGCTAACGCCGATGGAAATCGCGGGTCCGGTACGTGGCAACGCCCTGGCGATTACCAAGTTCTCCACCAACGGCACGCAGACACGCGGCACCGTGAACAATTGCGCTCACGGCTACACGTCCTGGTACAGCTACCTCACCTGCGAGGAGAACTGGGCGGGCTACTTCCGCCGCGTTACGGCCACTGACAACCCCAACCGCAGCGCCAAGGAGATCACAGCGCTCGCGCGCTACGGCGTCGGCGGCACCGGTCGCGAACTGTGGGCCACCGTCACGCCGGACACGGCGGACAATCTGTACGGTCGTTGGAACGTCGAAGTGCAGGCGGGCCAGACCGCGGCCACCGACTATCGCAACGCGCACAACACCTATGGCTGGGTGGTCGAGATCGACCCCTACAACCCTGCATCAACGCCCAAGAAGCGCACGGCGCTGGGGCGATTTGGTCACGAAGGTGCCTGGCCCGCAAAGGCCACCGCCGGCAAGCCGCTCGTGTTCTACATGGGCGATGACTCGCGCAACGAGTACATCTACAAGTACGTGTCCACTGCCAACTGGGATCCGGCCGACGCTGACCGCACCGACCGCATGGCAGTCGGCGACAAGTACCTGGACAGCGGCAAGCTGTATGTCGCCAAGTTCAATGCAGACGGCACCGGCAATTGGATCGAACTGTCCATCACGAACACTACCATCGCCGGCTATGCCACATACGCATTTGCAGACCAGGCCGACGTGCTGACCAACTGCCGCCTGGCGGCGGATGCGGTCGGTGCAACCAAGATGGACCGTCCAGAGTGGGGCGCGGTCGACTTCGTCACTGGCGATGTGTACATGACACTGACCAATAACAATGCTGCCCTCCGCACGCTAGCCTCGGCGGACGGCGCCAACCCGCGTCACTACAACGACCCGCGCGGCATAAATGCGACGGCACAGTTTGGCAACCCCAATGGGCACATCATTCGGTGGAAGGAATCGGCGCCCGAGGCGGTCACGTTCGACTGGGACATCTTCCTTTTCGGCGCCCGTGCGGCGGCAAATGCGGCGAATGTCAATTTGTCGGCACTGACAGCCGACAACGATTTCTCCTCGCCCGACGGCCTGTGGTTTAGTGAGGCCACCAATATCTGTTGGATCCAGACCGACGACGGCGCCTACACCGACGTCACCAATTGCATGCTGCTGGCTGCGCTACCGGGCCAGCGCGGCGACGGTGGGGTGCGAACGATCACGAACACCGATTCAACCGGCGCATCGCGGCAGGTCCAGACCTACGTTGGCGCGACGCTGCCGGCGGCGACCAAGCTGAAGCGGTTCCTGGTCGGGCCCGTCGACTGCGAGATCACGGGCATTGTCGAGACGCCCGACGGCAAGTCGCTGTTCGTCAACATCCAGCATCCCGGCGAGGGCACTTCGGCGGCGAACATTGGCACGCCGCTGAGCAACTGGCCCGCGAGCACCGCGGGCGCTCGTCCGCGCTCGGCGACGATCGTCATTACCAAGAACGACGGCGGCGTGATCGGCGTGTAAGGCTTTCGCAAGAGCGTCACTTACCGGGGGCTGCGGCCCCTGGCACTCTTGTTGCCGGTCTTGTGATTGATTCCGTTTGCGTGGACAGGAACGGGTGATGATCAGATTTGCAGCCGTGGCCTGCTTGGTCCTGCTTGTTCCAGTGCACAAGGCTGTGGCGCAGGACGCATTGAATGGCAAGCGCCTGTACTTTGATGTGGGGCGCCTGCGCGATGCGAGGGTCAGTTGCATCGACTGTCACTTGGCGCTACCCGGATCGTTTGGAATCAGTCGCGCAGCGAACGACCCCGCGCGCATCGAGCAGGCAGTCAACAGCATTCCGCAGATGACCGTGCTGCGCGGGCGGCTGACATCGGCCGACTACGCGGACCTCGCGGCCTACATCGGCCAGCCCAATGTCCCTAGTCCGGACCTGCGAGTGTCCACCGGCGGGGCAAGCAACGACCGGATTGACT
>JBIIZX010000127.1:0-8121 GCA_044346055.1 Burkholderiaceae bacterium
CTCTGCATGGGACACCCCTTCAAGATGAAGAACGTCGAGAAGATTAGCGCGTCGGGCGTCGCCAGTGTCGGCCATACAAACGGGCGTGGCACGAGCGGCGACAGCGCAGCCGCAAGCGCTGCGATCGGCCGCCGCGCGGCTGACGGCCCGCCGTCCTCTGCATCGGGGAAGGCGATGCCGGCAGTCACTTTATCCTCCCATGACTTTCAGAGTCGACCCAAGAGACCCCATGCTTCGCGCACTCAAGCAATTCTTCGAGCAGAACATCACCCACCCGCAAAGCGGCACGCCGGAGCAGGCGCTGCACGTGGCCACGGCTGCGCTGTTGGCCGAGATCGTGCGCATCGACGGCGATGTGCAGCCGGAGGAGCGTGCGATCGCCGTGCGCGCGATTCACGAGAAGTTCGGGCTGGGCGCCGCACAGGCCGACACACTGCTGCAGCTTGCCGAGGCCGAGGTTGCGGGCGCTACCGACTACTACCAGTTCACCTCGCTTATCAACCAGCACTTCAGCCAGGAGAAGAAGGAACGGATGATCGAGCTGATGTGGCAAGTGGCCTATTCCGATGGGCAATTGTCTGCGCACGAGCTGCACGTGATGCGCAAGATGGCCGGGCTGCTGCATGTGCCGGACTCGGCGTACATCGCCGCCAAGATGCGCGCGCGCGATGCGATCGGTCGTAACGCTGCGGGCAACGACGATGCTGCCGGTGGTGCCAGCTGATACCGGGCCAGGGCGGCGGCACGTCACGCGAGCACCTGCGCTGAAACGTGCGGCCGTGTTCAACCCCGACTACTGAGGCCATGGCCACCAACCGGATCTCCGTTGCTCCGCGTGCGGCTCGTCCTGGCAGCACTTTCCACTCAGCGCGTGCCGCGCTCGCCACACACCCACGCCGCCGCCGCGGCACCGTGCTGCTGTGGCTGGCGAGCAGCCTGCTCGCCATCAGTGCCGGCCCGCTGCTGCTGTACTGCGTGTTTGGTCCGGCCGATGGCAACCCGATCGGGCTTGGCCTGCTTTTCTTCTTCGTGACGCCGCCGTCGCTGATGCTGCTGGCGGTTGCGCTGGGCCTGCGCGCCAGCGACCGCGGCCCGCACTGATGTTCAAGCTGCTCGGCGCCCCGCTCGCCTGCTACGCGGGCCTGTGCATCGCGCGCGGCAGCGTGTTTGCCAAGCGCGGTGCGTGGGGCCGCGGCAACGAGCCGATGTGGAGCCCGAGCGCTTCTGGCCCACCATCGTCATCTACATTGCGCTTGCAGCTGCCTTGATCTTTGTGTTCTGACGAGCGCTTCGCATGAACATCACCGCTGTTGTCGCCCCGGTAGTCGCCGCAGTAGTTGCCCCGGTAGTCGCATCGGTTGCAGCCCGCGCCGGCCATCACTTCAGCAAGACCGTGCTGCCAGCCATCACACTGCTTGCCGGCTTGGGCGTGGAGGGCGACGCGCACATGGGCGCGACGGTCAAGCACCGCTCGCGGGTGGCGCGCGATCCGACCCAGCCCAACCTGCGCCAGGTGCACCTGCTGCAAGCCGAGCTCTTCGATGAACTCGCCGCGCGGGGCTATCGCGTCGCAGCCGGCGACCTTGGCGAGAACATCACCACGCGCGGGCTCGACCTGCTGGCGCTACCCACGGGCACCGTGCTGCAACTGGGCGCGCAGGCGCGCGTGCAGCTCACCGGCCTGCGCAATCCCTGCGTGCAGATCGACCGCTTTGCGCCGGGCCTGATGCACGCCGTGCTCGACCACGCTGCCGACGGCAGCCTGATCCGCAAGGCGGGCGTGATGGCGGTGGTGCTCGCCGGCGGCCGGGTTGCGGCGGGCGATCCGATCGAAGTGCAGTTGCCGCAGGTGCCAAGCGGCGAACTTCGCCCCCTGGTGCCGGTCTAGCCAAGCCGCGACCCCGTCGGCGCAAGGCCTCAGACTGAGCTGCGCACCACCTCGACAATCGCCGCGCCGTAGTTCGCGAGTTTTTTCTCGCCCACGCCCGGCACACCGCTCAGCTGTGCTTCGCTCTGCGGCTTGAGCTGCGCGATGGTTCGCAGCGTGCTGTCATGGAACACGACATAGGCGGGCACGCCGTGCTCCTTGGCCACCTGTGCGCGCCAGTTGCGCAGTGCCTCGAACAGGCGTTCGTCTGCGCTTGCCAGGGGCGCAGCACCTGCGGTCTTGCGGGCGGCGCGACCTGCTGCCTTGCCGCCACGGCTGCGCGGGGCCTTGCCTTCGTGCCGGCGCAGTTCGATGCGCCGCTCGCCCTTCAACACAGCGCGGCTGGCATCAGTGAGGCGCAGCACGTTGTAGGTCTCGTAGTCGACTTCGACGATGTGCTGCGCCACCAGTTGCCGCAGCACCAGACGCCATTCGGCCTCGCTCAGGTCGCTGCCGATGGCCCAGGTCGAGAGGCGGTCATGGCCGTACTTCTCGACCTTCTCGTTCATCTTGCCGCGCAGCACGTCGATGATGTGGGTGGCTGCAAAACCGAATCCGCCCGCTTGCTGGCAGCGGTAGATGCAGGAGAGCAGCTTGCGCGCGGCATCGGTTGCGTCCCAGAGCTGCGGCGGCTCCAGGCAGTTGTCGCAATTGCCACAGGCGGTGCTCGCTTCGCCAAAGTAGGCAAGCAGGCGCACGCGGCGGCAGTCACCGGCCTCGGCCAGGCCGAGCATGGCGTCGAGCTTGGCAGTGGAGAGGCGCTTGTATGGCGCATCGGCCTCCGACAGCTCAATGAGCCGTCGCTGCTGCACCACGTCCGCCAAACCATAGGTCATCCAAGCCTCCGCCGGCGCACCATCGCGCCCGGCGCGGCCGGTCTCCTGGAAGTAGCCTTCCATGCTCTTGGGCATATCAAGGTGCGCGACAAAGCGCACGTCGGGCTTGTCGATGCCCATGCCGAAGGCGATCGTGGCCACCATCACGATGGCGCCGCCGTTGTCTTCATCGGCGCGAAGGAAGCGCGCCTGGTTGGCGGCGCGCGAGGCGGTGTCCATGCCGGCGTGATACGGCAGCGCCAGAATGCCGTTGTCGTTGAGAAAGGCCGCCACTTCGTCGACCGTGTTACGCGCCAGGCAGTAGACGATGCCGGCCTCACCGGGATGCTCGTCGCGCACAAAGCGCAGCAATTGCTCGCGCGGCTCGCGCTTTTCAATGATGCGGTAGCGGATGTTGGGGCGATCAAAGCTGGCGACGAACACGCGCGCATCGACCAGCAGCCGCTCGACGATCTCCCTGCGGGTGGGCACATCGGCGGTGGCGGTGAGCGCGATGCGCGGCACATCGGCAAAGCGCTCGCGCAGCAGGCTCAGCTGGCCGTACTCGGGGCGGAAGTCATGGCCCCATTGCGAGACGCAGTGCGCCTCGTCGATGGCAAAGAGCGCCAGCTTGTTGCTCGCGTGACAATCAGACAGCAGGCGCTGCGCGCGCTCGCTCATCAGACGTTCGGGCGCGATGTAAACGAGGTCGAGCGCGCCGGCGCGCATCCGCCGCTCAACGTCGGCGGCGGCGCGCGCATCGAGCGTGGAGTTCAAAAAGGCGGCGCGTACGCCGAGCTCGGACAGGGCCGCCACCTGGTCCTGCATGAGCGCAATCAGGGGCGAGACGACCACCCCAAGGCCATCGCGCAGCAGCGCCGGCAGCTGGTAGCACACCGACTTGCCGCCACCGGTAGGCATGAGCACCAGCGCGTCGCCGCCGGCCAGCACGTGGTCGATCACCTCGCGCTGGAAGCCGCGAAAGCGGTCGTAGCCGAACACGCGCCGCAGGACGGTTTCGGGCGTCTTCGCTGCGGCGGGGGCGGCGGTCGCAACCGGGGCGGTGGCGTCAGTCATCGGACCGAAGCGTAGCGCCCGCGCGACGCAAAACGACGCGCCGCCGTGCGCGCCGCTGGCATCATCCCGAGTAGCCTGTATCCCGACTGCCGTGTCCTTCTGCCGAGGAGCGCCGATGTCGTCTCCGACCACGCCGATTTCATCACCGGTTGCATCACCGTTCGCCACACCCGACGCCGTCGTGCCGCCGAGCAGCTCGTTCACAGCCGCCTAGGTCGCCTATTCCTTCTTCATCGCCGGCATCTTCCTGTGGTGGCCGGCGTTGTTCGGGCTGATCGTCTGCTACAGCAAGCGCGGCGACGCCAACGTCCTGGCCACGCACCACCGCTGGCTGATCCGAACGTTCTGGTGGGCATTGCTGGCTTATCTGGCCGGGTTCGGCGTGCTGCTGGCGGGTATCTGGCCGCTGATCGCGCGCACGAAGTCCACCTTGACGCAAACAGGCGGACAGTGGAACACCGAACACTCGCTGAACGTCGGCGGTGCGGCGCTCCTTGCCCCCGTCGGCGCGACCTTGGTCGGCCTGGGCATCATCTTGTGCGCCTGGCTGTGGTTCATTTACCGCATCGTTCGCGGCGGGAACCGGCTGGCCAACGCGCAGCCAGCGCCGTAGCGGGGTGGCTTTCAGTCTTCGTGAAAGATGTCGCGGTAGGCGCCGTAGAACGAGAGCATCAGCACGGGGAGGAGCAGGATCCAGCCCAGCAAGAACGGAATCGACGCCACGATCGCCAACACGACGACACCCACCGTGTAGACGATGAACGGCAGGATGTTCTTCAGGCAGCCGATCAAACTCATGGTCACGGCGCTCACGGGCCCTACGCCGCCGAGTGCCACCAGGGGCGTGGCAAAGTACGTGGCGGCCAACACTGGCCCGAGCAGTAAGAGGAACATCAACAGCACGCCAGCAAACGCTCCCAGCACGCCAGCAAACGCTCCCGCGGCCTTGCCAGTCATCAAAACGCCGGCGATCATCATCAACTGGGCGCCGAAAACGAGATACATCACCACGCCGATGGCGACGAACAACAACATTTGCACCAACGCGAGCAGCACCAACGAGCCCAGCCTCTCGCGAAAGCCGGCAAACACCACGCCCACCGTCAGCGGCGCACCCTGATCGACATTGCGCGCAGCAATGAAGATGCCGGCAAACAGCGCCGGGCCGAACAGGAACCCAAGAATCGGCCCGATGACGGGGATGATCTGCACGACCACGCTGACCACGATGAACACAATCAGTACGACAAACCACATGAGCGGCTGCGCCTTGAAGAGCTGCCAGCCGCGCACGATCCAGGTCCAGCCGCTGCCCACCGGGCGGCTGCGGCCGTTGCTGACAAGCGCACCGAGCTCGCTGGTCTCAACGTAATCCTGCACAGCGGCGCGCGGCGGCGCGTAGGGATTGGCGCCAATGGCCGCGTAGTCGGCGTCGGCGGCTTCGGCCGAGCCCATCGGCGCCAGTAGCGGCGAACGAAATGGTGCACCTTGCGCGACCGCCGGTGCGCCTCCAGCGGCAGCGGCGGTGCTGCGCGGCGATGCCGGCCGCCCGCTGGACAGACCGAGGCTCGGCTGTGCCGATGCTGCAGAGGGCGCCGGGGACGGCGCTTCAGGCGCCGGCGGTGGCGGCGCGAGTTCCTCGAGAGCGATTCTGCGCGGCACCGCCACTTCGAGGTTCAGTGCCCGCTTCCAGGCATCCAAAGCCCACCCGGCCTGCTCCGCGGTGAGCACGCCAGCCGCCGCCATCTTGCCGGCAATGTGCTCGCGCACCTGCTCGTAGGTTGCCTTGTTGTCAGCGTCGGAACGGGCCCACTTTTGCAGGAACTCGACCCCCTTAGTCTGCACCGCAGCGACCAGCGCGCGGACTTCCTGGGGCGGCTCGGCCTGGCCCGGCGCCAGGAGGCGCTGCAGGCTGGGCACATCGGTCAGGATTGCGGTCCCGTTGTACTTGATGGCCTGCGCCAGCCGGTCGGCGACTGCGTTGTTCATTGTTCTTGTCCGTCGGAGATACGACGCTGAGCATGATAAGTGCATCCTAGTCTGCACAGCGCACGGATGTCGACGCCCTGCCCGCGTCGACCTGAGCGCGTCGACCTGAGCGGGCCGATCATGGCGGCAGCGGCGCACGCATCCAGAGTGGAGCTCAAGAACGCCGCGCGTACGCCGAGCTCGGACAGGGCCGCCACCTGGTCCTGCATCAGCGCAATCAGGGGCGAGACGACCACCCCAAGGCCATCGCGCAGCAGCGCCGGCAGCTGGTAGCACACCGACTTGCCACCGCCGGTGGGCATGAGCACCAGCACGTCGCCGCCGGCCAGCACATGGTCGATGACCTCGCCCTGAAAGCCGCGAAACGCGTCGTAGCCGAAGACGGACTTGAGCACTGCGCGCGATGTGCGCGCCTGGGCGGACGATGTTGCAGCAGAAGCCATGCGCCCAAGGGTGGAAATGGCAGCCCAGGCAGAGCAGGCAGAGGTGCGTCAGGCACAGTTGGGTCAGGCAGGCTTGGCGCAGCCCGCGACCGAGCAGCCGCGCCCGCGCGAGCGGGCTGGCCGCCTTTCAAGGCTGGCGGCATGCGACGAGTCGACCAGTGACCAGGACAGGCTGCGTTCCGCACCAGGCGCTGCACGGCTACGATCCCGCCCGCGGACAGCTTGGCAGCATGGTGCTTGCCGGCGTGACGCACTGCCACGTCATGCACTGCCACGTCATGCAATGCCGCGTCATGCACTGCCGCGGGACGCAATGCCGAGTGAAGCATGCCAATGAGCGCCGCAAGCACAGCGCCCCCTGTGTCACTTAACTTCAACCTGCCCGCCGCCCCTATGAGCGCCAGCACCAACCCCACCCTCGTGCCCAGCACCTCCGAGTTCACGCTCGCCTGGACGACCTACGCGCTGTTCGGCATCGGCGTGCTGATGTGGTGGCCCGCATTGATTGGCCTCGTGCTTTGCTATGTGCGCGGCGGCGCCGCCGAGGCCGGCTTCATCAGCTCCCACTACAGGTGGCTGATCCGCAGCTTCTGGTGGTCGCTGCTCGGCTACCTCGCGGGCATTGGCATCGCCGTTTTCAGCGCCTGGCCGATCCTGCGCGACGTGATCGCCGCCGCCCGTGCGCACAAGGGCAGCGGCGACAGCTTCACCCTGAACCTAGACTGGGGCTCGATCTTCGCCACCGCGGGGATTGCGGTGGTCGGCGGGCTGGTGCTGACTGTGATGTGGTGCTGGTACATCTACCGCGTGGTGCGCGGCGCGATCCGACTAGCCAACGCGCAGCCAGCGCCAGGCGCGGCACAGTAAGCGCTTCTCGCCCGCCCATCACCACCTGCCCAGCGCGCGCAAACTACAGAGGGCACCGATCACTGATCACCGACCCTCGACCACGGACCCCGCCCATGAACCTCCCCGGCCTGAACTTCGAACTTGGCGACGACATCGACGCGCTGCGCGACGCGGTGCACGCCTTTGCGCAGGCCGAGATCGCGCCGCGCGCGGCCGAGATCGACCGCAGCGACCAGTTTCCGATGGACCTGTGGCGCAAGATGGGCAAGCTGGGCGTGCTCGGTATCACCGTGGAAGAAGACTTCGGCGGCGCCGCCATGGGCTATTTGGC
Source organism: Burkholderiaceae bacterium (assembly GCA_044346055.1). Lineage (GTDB taxonomy): Bacteria > Pseudomonadota > Gammaproteobacteria > Burkholderiales > Burkholderiaceae_F > JALHMQ01. The sequence continues at coordinate 7,432 of JBIIZX010000127.1, forward strand.
ACACATGGTGGCGATGGAGGAGATCAGCCGCGCCAGCGCCAGCGTGGGCCTGTCCTATGGCGCGCATTCGAACCTGTGCGTGAACCAGATCCGCCGCAACGGCAGCCCCGCGCAAAAGCAGAAGTACTTGCACAAGCTAGTCACCGGCGAGCACGTGGGGGCGCTGGCGATGAGTGAACCGGGTGCGGGCTCGGATGTGATCAGCATGAAGCTGAAAGCCGAGCTCATTGGCGATGAGCGGGGCGGCTACTACCTGCTCAACGGCACCAAGATGTGGATCACCAACGGACCCGACGCTGACACGCTGGTCGTCTATGCCAAGACAGAACCAGAACTTGGTGCCCGAGGCGTGACCGCGTTCCTGATCGAGAAGGGCATGAAGGGCTTTTCGGTCGCGCAAAAGCTCGACAAGCTGGGTATGCGCGGCAGCCACACGGGCGAACTGGTCTTCAACAACGTCGAGGTGCCGGCCGAGAACATCCTGGGGCAGCTCAACGGCGGCGCGCGCGTGCTGATGAGCGGGCTCGACTATGAACGCGCCGTGCTGGCCGCCGGCCCCATCGGCATCATGCAGTCGGTGATGGACAACGTCGTGCCCTACATCCACGACCGCAAGCAGTTTGGCCAGTCGATTGGCGAGTTCCAGCTCATCCAGGGCAAGGTTGCCGACATGTACACCGTGCTGCAGGC
>JBIIZX010000128.1:0-8119 GCA_044346055.1 Burkholderiaceae bacterium
CGAAGCCGCGTCGCACACGTCGCCCACGCGCACGGTGGCGCCGCGCAAGAGCTTCGCGCTGTCCTCGGACGACAGACGGCCGCCGACGCCAGCGCGCGGCCGCACAAAGCACACCACCTCGTGACCGCGGCGCAATAGCGCGCGCACCGTGGCCTGGCCGATGGTGCCGGTGGCCCCGATGACAAAGATGCGCCGCTGCATCAGGCCTGCCAGTCGATCATCATCTTCAGGCACTGCGGGTCGCCGAAAGCCACCGCGTGATAGCAAGTCGCGGCCAGCGCAAGCAGCACGGCCTTGGGGCCGAGCTCGGGCGCGACGCGCACAACGCGTTCGTGCGCGACGATCAGGCGCGAGCCGGCGCCGCCGAAAATATTTCGCACACCCTGAAAGCTGTACGAACCAGGGATGAAGACCGTATCGTCGACCCGGATGTCGGCGGAAGCGCCGACGCGCACCACCGTGCCCACCGTCTCATAGCCCGGCACCAACGGGTAGCCCAGGCCGGGAAAGGGCGGCATCGTTCCGTCCCACAGCAGCCGCTCGGTGCCCGTGCTGATGCCGCTGGACCTCACCTCTACTTCAAGAACTGCGGCCTCGAAGGGCTTGAGTTCCAGGCTCCGCACCGACAGGGTTCTAGGAGCGTCGAAGACGATGGCGCGGGCTTGGGTCACGGGGACAAATCGCTTCGGGCAGACGGCGACGCGATCTTAGCTATGCGGCAGATCGCACCAATTGGCAGCGATCAAGCAGTCCTCGTCCATCGCCGTGCCGAACACCGATCTCCCCGAAGTCATCATCACCGGCGCCTCCCTCGGCGTCGGCCTGGCTGTCGGCCGGCAGCCGGGGCAGGCGCCCGGTGGCGCGGTGACATAGACAGAAGCGAACCCCGCGCGCAGGGGGACTCAGAGACTGAGAGATTTTCGAGCGTGGCCGAGCGGCGCACCAAAACGCACCTGATCTAGGCGCAAAGCGCAGCCATAGCTCGGGCTATGGCGAGCATTTGCAACGACGAGCAGGGGTGTTTTGGGGTGATGAGCGGGCATGAGCGAGAGCCTCTCAGGCTCTCAGGCCCAGTCGGGTGCCTGGACCTCGTGCGCGGGCCGTGCGGCCGCGGGGGCGGCACGGGTCGCGCTGGCGCCAGTTGCTGCAGCGCGCGCAGCGCCCGCCCGGCGCGAATTGCCCAGGAGGCAGGCCAGGCGCAGCAGGGCGATGTCTTCGTCGGACAGGCCCAGGCCTGTGCGCAGGCGCTCGTTAGGCATTTGCACCAGCAAATGGCGGATGCGGAAGCGCCCTGGATCGATGTCGGGCTGGATGAGGCGGTTCACGAGCGGGCTGCAAGCATGCCTCGCGGGCGAAGGCCGCCGCACCGGGGCGGGTGCAGCGGCGTCTTGATTCCAGGCGTCCATGGCAACTCCCATGCGGCACGCCGGGCAGGGTTGCACCCACGTGTCGCTGTCTGCGGGTATCGGCAGCGCAAGTGCCGGGCTTGAGGACTTCGTGAGCATGGACGCCGATCACGGCATCAGCGGAACCCTCGGCTGGGGGGCGCGGCCAGTTGGCATGCGGCGCACGATGCACCCTAGCTGCCACCGCGGCCGCCGCGCAAGCTGATCGACGTCCGCCCGAGGGGCGCAGAGGCCGCTCTCTAGGGATCGGCATAGGGGGCAACCATTATCGGCTCCACCCCTGCCACACCACCCGGCATGCGGGTCCGCACCGAGCAGCTCGAGAGCTTGAGGTCATGACAGCGTTACCCGGCGAGATTCGATCGCAATTGCTGCGCTTGTGCGTTCCAGTGCTTCAGTAGGCACCTGCAGTCGGCTCGGCGGTGGTCTCTTAGCGCGGTGCTCGCCTCTCTGAAGGAGTTTTCGACTTCATTGTCGCGTTTACGACTCTAATGTTCTGTCTACGACTATTTTTAGTCAGAACAACCACACCTCCAGCCAATTCCGTCGCCTACTCCACCGTAACGCTCTTGGCCAGGTTGCGGGGCTTGTCCACGTCCGTGCCACGCATCACCGCCGTGTGATACGCCAGCAACTGCAGCGGCACTACGTGCAGGATCGGCGACAGGTCGCCGTAGTGCTCTGGCAGGCGGATCACCTGCACGCCGTCGCCGGAGTGAATGTGGGTGTCGGCATCGGCAAAGACATAGAGCTCGCCGCCGCGGGCGCGCACTTCCTGCAGGTTGCTCTTGAGCTTTTCGAGCAGGGCGTCGTTGGGTGCCACCGTGACCACCGGCATGGCCTCGGTGACCAGCGCCAGCGGGCCGTGCTTCAGTTCGCCGGCCGGATAAGCCTCGGCGTGGATGTAGCTGATCTCCTTGAGCTTGAGCGCGCCTTCGAGGGCGATTGGGTAGTGCGGGCCGCGGCCAAGAAAGAGCGCGTTGTCCTTGCGCGTGAAAATCTCGCTCCAGGCCATGATCGCGGGCTCGAGCGCGAGCACGCTTTGCACGGCGGCGGGCAGATGTCGCAATCGCTTCACGGCGAGGGTTTCCTGCTCCACGCTGAGGGTGCCGCGCAGCTTGGCGAGTGTGGTGGCGAGCAGGTACAGCGCCACCAGTTGCGTGGTGAAGGCCTTGGTGGAAGCCACACCAATCTCGACCCCGGCGCGCGTCAGGAACTGCAGCCCGGTCTCGCGCACCATGGCGCTGGTGGCCACGTTGCACACGGCCAGCGTGTGGTGCATGCCCAGTGACTTGGCGTGCTTCAGCGCGGCCAGAGTGTCGGCGGTCTCGCCGGATTGCGATACCACCACGACCAGCGTGTCCGGGTGCGGCACGCTGGTGCGATAGCGATATTCACTGGCGATCTCCACATTCACCGGCACGCCGGCAATCGCTTCGATCCAGTAGCGCGCGACACTGCCCGCGTAGTAACTGGTCCCGCAGGCAAGAATCAGCAAGCGGTCGATGCGCTTGAACACCTCCGCCGCGTGCGCGCCGAACATCGCCGGGTCGATGCGCTGCTGCAGTTGGTCGAGCGTGTCGGCAATCGCCTTGGGCTGCTCGAAGATCTCCTTCTGCATGTAATGGCGATACGGCCCGAGCTCCACGGCGGTGGAGAACGCGGCCACGGTGCGCACGGGCCGCTCGGCCTCGCTCATGCGGCAGCCGTTGCGGTCGACGATCCAGACCTTGCCCAGTTGCAGGTCGACGACGTCGCCTTCCTCGAGATAGATGATCTGGTCGGTGGTGCCCGCCAGCGCCATCGCGTCCGAGGCGACAAAGCTTTCGCCCTTGCCCACGCCCACCACGAGTGGTGAGCCATGGCGCGCACCCACTACGCGGTGCGGCTCGTCGCGCGCAAACACCGCAATCGCATAGGCACCGCGCAGCTGCTTGACCGCGCGCTGCACGGCATCGAAGAGATCGCCGTCGTACAGGTAATCGACCAGGTGCGCGATCACCTCGGTGTCGGTCTGGCTGTTGAACAGGTAGCCGTGGCCAATCAGCTCCGCGCGCAGTTCATCGTGGTTTTCGATGATGCCGTTGTGCACGAGCGCAATGCGCGCAGCAGCTTTTCCTTCCCGCATGCCGCCACGCGCCGCCGGGCCGGACGAGAAGTGCGGGTGGGCGTTGGCGGTGGTGGGCGCGCCGTGCGTGGCCCAGCGCGTGTGGGCGATACCGGTGAAGCCAGGCAGCTCGGCCGCCTGCGCATCGAGCTCGGCCACCCGCGCCACGCTGCGCGCGCGCTTGAGCTGGCCGTCCGCGTGCACGGCCACGCCGCAGGAGTCATAGCCGCGGTATTCGAGCCGCCGCAGGCCTTCGATCAGAACCGGAACGATGTTGCGCGAAGCGACCGCGCCGACGATGCCGCACATGATTGCCTTTCGAGAAGGTGGGGCGATCCTAGGCGGGGGCGAGAGAAAGAGGCGTGCAACATTGACTGTTCTTTGAAATAAACAGACGATCGATCTCGACACTGCAATAATGTTGCATTGTTTTGATGATTTTTGGCCATGACCATCGCCCTCGACGCCACTGATCGCCGCCTGCTGACGCTGCTGCAGACCGACGCCAGTCTGACCAACCAGGCCCTGGCCGAGCGCGCGCACATCTCGCCCGCCACCTGCCTGCGGCGGGTGCGGCGCCTGGTGGAGACCGGGGTGATCGAACGCACCGTGTCGATCGTCGCGCCCGATGCGCTCGGCGCGGGCCTTACGGCTGTGCTGGAAATCACGCTCGACCGGCAGGACGCTGCGAGCGCCCAGGCATTCGAGGCGCACGTGGGCGCCGAGTCCGCCGTGCAGCAGGTCTACCAGGTGGCGTCAGGGCCGGACTTCGTGCTCATCGTCTACGTGGCCGACATGCCGGCGTACCACGCCTTCGTGCAGCGCTGCCTCACGGCGCAGGCCAATGTGCGCAACGTGCGGGCGTTCTTCGCGGTGAAGCGGAGCAAGTTCGCGCCGATCATCCTGATGTAGCCCTGCGCCGATGTAGCCCTGCTCCGACGTAGCCGCGGGATGTAAGCGCCGCTATCGGCTATGCCGGAAGTTCGTAAAGCACGTCGGGCGTGCGTTCGATGTTGTCGCGCCCATCGGTGAAGCGGATCGGCATAAAGCCCAAGCGCTCGTAGAAACGGCGCGCTCCGGCGTTCTGCTGAAAACACCACAGCCGCACGGCGCGCCCGCGTCTTTGCCCTGGGCCTAGCGCGAAGGCCATCAGCTGGCTGCCCAGCCCCGTGTTGACAACGTCCGCTGCGACGTAAAGCTGGTGGATCCACAGCACCTCGCCTTGCGCAGGTGACAGCGACAACATCGCCAGCGGCCGGGCGTCGTGGGGCGCATGCAGCACCCAGGTGTGACCGTCCGGCAAGTAGTTTTCGCGCATCAGCGTAACGATCGCAGCAGGCGGCGGCTTCGGCAGATAGCTCATGTGGCGCAGGATCGAACCGACGACAAGCGCGGCCAGCGCCTCGGCGTCGTCAGTGCGCGCCTGCCGCGGCTCGCCCGGTGAAACTGGCGCGCGAGCGTGCCGGTACACGTGCGCGGTGCTGCCTCGAAACGCGATGCTCGACTCGTGGGCGGCGCCGACCGCGCGTGCCAGCGCGATCGAAGCGGCGTTCTCATGGTCGATCAGGCTGATGGGCGTCCAGCCCAGGTGCACGTGAGCCATCGCCCGCACGGCGCGCGCAGCTTCCGCTGCGTAACCTTGACCGCGCGCGGCCGGCACCAAGCTCCATTTGATCTCCGGCTCCGGCCAATCGTTCGGGTACCAAAGGCCGCACAGTCCGATCACCGCGCCGGGCTCGGCACCGAGCTCTGGCCCAGCGTCGCGGCGTTCGAGTACATACGGCCCGTAGCCGCGCAATGCCCAGTGGCCGGCAACTCCGGCCAAGGCGCGCCAGGTCTCAGCCTCGTTGAAGGCCCGTCGCGTGGTGTAGCGCACGCTGTCCGCGTCGCCGAAGTAGGCCTGCAGCGCTCGCCAGTCTGCCTCGCACGGGTAGCGCAACCACAGCCGCGGCGTGCCGAGCCTGCTCGGGATGCGGCGTGGCAAGGGGCCGGCGTTGGGCGGGGCAAGCGCAGGCGCGCCGGGCGGCATGGTTAACTGTTGAGCGACGTATTGGGCGACTTGTGCTGCTACTACTTCACTTTGGCCGGCCGCGTCCAGCCCTCGATCGTCACCTGCCGCGCACGCGCAACGGTGAGCTTGCCGGGCGGCACTGCGTTGGCGACGGTGGACCCGGCGCCGATCGTGGCACCCGCACCGACCGTGATGGGTGCCACCAACACCGAGTTCGACCCGGTGTGCGCATCGTCGCCGATCACGGTGCGGTGCTTGTTGGCGCCGTCGTAGTTGGCCACGATGGTGCCGGCGCCGATGTTCACGCGCGCGCCCACGGTGGCGTCGCCCACGTAGGCAAGGTGATTGGCCTTGCTGCCGCGGCCCATGCGCGAGGCCTTCACTTCGACAAAGTTGCCGATGTGCACTTCATCCGCAAGCTCGGCGCCGGGCCGCAGCCGCGCATACGGGCCGATGCGCGCCTGCGCGCCGACCACAGCGTCCTCGAGCATCGAGTAGGCGGCGATCTCGGTGCCGGCGCCCACGCGCACATTGCGCAGCACGCAGTACGGGCCTACACGCACGCCAGCGGCGAGCTCCACCGCGCCTTCGAACACGCAGCCCACGTCGATCGACACGTCACGGCCAACCTTGACGCTGCCCCGCACGTCGATCCGCGCAGGATCGGCGAGCGTGGCACCGGCCTCCATCAGCGCCTGCGCCGCACGCAACTGCGCCACGCGCTCGGCCTGGGCAAGTTGGGCCGGGCTATTCACGCCGGCGACCTCGGCGGCGTCAGCGGCCAGCACCGCCGTCACGCACACGTGCTCGTGTACCGCCGCGGCGATGATGTCGGTCAGGTAGTACTCGCCCTGGGCGTTGTTGTTCGACAGCTGGCTGAGCCAGCGCTTGAGCTGCGGCGTGGGCACCAGCACGATGCCCGTGTTGACCTCGCCAATGGCGAGTTCATCGCCATGCGCGTCCTTCTGCTCGACGATCTTGAGCACATTGCCGTGCCAGTCACGCACCACGCGGCCGTAGCCTGTCGGGTCGGGCAAGGTCACGGTCAGCAGACCAACGCACTGCTTGCCGGGTGCGGTGGCCACATCGAGCAGCCGTGCCAGCGTGGCCACTGTGATGAGCGGCACATCGCCGTAGAGCACCAGCGTGGGCGCGCCGTCATCCAGATGCGGCGCCGACTGCATCACGGCATGGCCGGTGCCAAGCTGGGGCGACTGCAGAACGAACTGCAGGTCGGGCTGGTCTGAGAAGGCGCGCTGCACGTCGTCGGCGCCGTGGCCGACCACCAAGGTCAAGCGCGCGACCGCTCCACGCGTGAGAGCCAGGGCGCGCGCGGTGGCGATGACGTGGGCTAGCATCGGCAGTCCCGCCACCGGATGCAGCACCTTGGGCAGCGCGGACTTCATGCGCTTGCCCTGGCCGGCCGCCAGGATCACGACATTCAGCTGACTCGCATGCATTTCACCCGCACTGAGCTGACCCGCACTTGACTGACCCGCATTCAATTGAGCGTTCATGAGCGACTCGCGTTCGACCAGATTGTTCCAGCGACCGGATGCTACTGCCCGCCCTGCCGGCAGCCGCGGCCTGGGTCAACGGCGGCGCGGTTCGTGGCGCGCAGTCACCTGGGTGGCCGTGCTCGGCATGGCGCTGCTGCTGGCGGCGTGCTCCTCGCTCAAGCTTGGCTACAACAATGCCGACACGCTGCTGGTCTACTCGCTCGACACCTACCTCGACCTGGACGACACCCAAGAAAAGCTCGCGCGCGATCGTGTGCGCGAGCTGGTGGCCTGGCACCGTTCCACCCAGCTCACGCAATACGCGCACTTTCTGGACGAGACCGAGCGCAAGGTCGGCCACGGGCATGTGAACGCAGACGATGTGCTCGCCTTCCAGCGCACGGTGACGGACAAGGTGATGAAAGTGGGCGAGCACAGTGCGCCGGACCTGGCGCGCCTGGCGCTCACGCTGCAGCCGGCGCAGGTCAACCATCTGGCGGAAAAGCTTGCCAAGGACACGGCCAAGGCACGGCGCGAGTTCACCCGTAGCGCGGGCAAGGAGACTCTGGAGCACCGCGTCAAGCTGTTTTCTGAACGCGCCGAGTCCTGGTTTGGACCATTAAACAAGGAACAGCTGGCGCTGGTGCGCGCCTCGCTCGCCACACGTCCGGCCGGCCAGCAGCAGTGGCTGGACGAGCGTGAACTGCGCCAGCGCGAGGCGGTGGCCCTGCTGAACCGGATCGTGGCGGAAAAGCCGTCGGAGATTGTCGCCGCCAACTGGTTGCGCGCGTACTTTGCACAACTGGCCGAGCCTGGCGACGAGGCGCGTCGCGCAGCGGTGGAGGAAAGCCGCCGCAGCAATGCGCATCTGGTCGCGCAACTCATTAACACGACCACGCCGACGCAGAAGGCAGCACTGTCGAGAAAGCTGCGCGGGTACTCGCAGGACTTTTCGACGCTGGCGTCAGCCACGGGCGGGCGCGGCTAGCTTGACGCGTGGTTAGCGAAGTAATCGGCCCGAGCCCGCAAATCGCGCCGAAGAAACACTGTGCGGGCGGGTTGTGGCAATGTCGGATTCGGTGCCGCGGAAGACCGA
>JBIIZX010000129.1:0-8100 GCA_044346055.1 Burkholderiaceae bacterium
AGCGCGCCAGCAAGCTGGGCATGCAACTCGTCGCCGCCCCGCAAACCGCCTGAAACCTACTTTGCAAATCAACCACTTGCGAGGTGTTTCTTAAGAGGCCGCGGCGCCGGCGGCAGCGTGGCCGGTGTCTTCTTGCTGAACTCGGCCGCCTCCGCTTCCGTCAGGTAGTCGAACACCTTGACTACGCGCTGCACCCCCTCCACGCGGGCGGCGGCACGCGCCGCGGCCTCGCCCTCGGCTTCGGTCACGCGGCCCATCAGGTACACGATGCCGCGCTGGGTCACCGGCTTGATCGCCGTGCTCTTTACCGCCGGATCTTGCAGCAAGGCAGTGCGCACGCGCGCCGCAATTGCCAGATCGTTGTTGCGCTGGGCCATGGTGGTCAGCGGCGCGACGAAGATGTCGTTTTCCACCGTGCGCACGTTTTCGGCGGTGCGCGCGGCTGCTTCGATCTGCTGGCGCACCTCCTCGGTGATTGCCTCGCCGGTCAGAAGCACCTTGCGGTTAAAGCTCGTCACCGTCACGTTGGCCAGGTCGCGCGCCACGCGCTCGGCAATCGCGCGGTTGATGCGCCGCTCGATTGCCTCGTCCTCCAGCTGAATGCCCACTGAACGGCGGTCGCTAGCCACCAGCGCACCGCCCACCATCGCCCCGCCCACCAACAGTGGCGCGCAGCCACCAAGCAGGCTGCCCGCCACCACGGCGCCGCCGGCCATGCACCACACTGTCCTGCTCACACGCTGTCCTCGTACTGCCATCAGACCATTACTCCACTTTAAATGCGTCCTGGATCCATTCGGTGACGCCGTTGCCATCGGCCGTCATCACGTCAAATCGGCAGGCGGGCCAGCCGCCGTTGCGCCGGCCGCCGGCCGCGCTGCCGTCACCAAAGTGCTCGAGCAGGAAGTGCTGCGCAGCGCGCAGCAGCCGCTTGCGCTTGAAGTGATCAACACTGGCGCCCGCGCCACCAAAGCGATCGCTGCTGCGCTGACGCACCTCGACGAACAACAGCAGGGCGCCCTGGCGCGCCACGATGTCGAGCTCGCCCTCCTTGTAGCGTGCATTGCGCGCGACGATCGTGCAGCCATTAGCCCGCAGGTGTTCGCAGGCCGCCTGCTCGGCGGCGTCACCGGCGCGCTGCTTTGGCGTGCGCGCCCCAAAGCCGGGGCGGCGCAGGAATGTCATCTGGCAACCTCGCGCGTGACGTCGTTGCGTAAGGCGTCGGTGCGCATGACATTGGTGCGCCGGACATCAATCCGCTCAATCTTGCCGCCTCGAAACACCGCAAAGCTCGGCCATCGTTGCACGCGCGGCGAGCGCATCCGGTCGACCTGCAGCCAGCCGGTGACGCCGTCGAGCGCGAACGGCAAGCCGCTCGTGGCGGTCGTGGCCCCACTGCTCGCCCATTGGACCGCGAGCCGATAGCCGTCGATGCCCAGCGCATACAGCCGCTGCAACTCGGCCGACAAGGCCTGCGAAGGCTTGGCGTAGATCATCACAGCCGGGTGATCGGGCTCGAGCAGCCAAGGCGCATCAACGAACACCACGCCCTCCAGGTCATTGGCCAGCAGCCCGCCCTCGCCGCCGCCCAGGTTGACCTGCGAGGTGCCAAACACCGCCACGCCACGCGGCACGCGCGGCCGCACGATGGCGGCATCGCGTGCGTCCAACGCCAGGTACACCGCATCCGGCTGCGCTGCCGTGATCGTCTCGCCAAGGGCGGCGAGCGTCTCGTACTTGGCCGCAAACTGGAGCACGGTGTAGCGCTCGCCGGCCGCCTGCAACTCGGCGCGCATGGCGGTCGCGGCGCGCCGCGCCAGCGGTGACTCCCCAGCCACGATGACCACGCGCGGGGTCAGTCGCGCGGCGGCACCGAGCGTCGGGTTTGACGCGGGCACCAGCTGCCGCAGGCTGGCCTGCACCAGCGCGCGCACTTCCTGCTCCACGGTGAGACCCAGCGCGAGCACGCTCGGAAGCGCCCCGCTGTCCTGCTCGGCGTGGTTGAGCATCACCATGGGCAAGGCCACGCGCGTCTGCGCGGCCGCGGCCACTTGCGCGCGCGTGAGCGGGCCCAGCACAACCTGCACGCCGCGGTCACGCGCGCGCGTCAAGGCGTCCTGCACGCGCTCTGGCCGGTCATCGACCTCCACCACCTGGATCGCGACCTCGGCGCCGCCGGCCGCCTGCGCGGCAAACGCACCCTGCCGCACCACTTCGGCCGCGCGTGCGAACGGCGAGGCCTGCGGCGGCAGCAGCAGCATGATGGTGACTGCAGGCGCGACCGGTGCTGCGGCTGCAGGCGCATTCGCGGGAGCCGCTGCAGCGGGCGCTGCTGGGGTGGGCGGGTTTGCAGCTGGCGCAGCTTGGGTGGGAGCGGAAGCCGCGGGCGCGTTTGCGGTCCCCTGGGCGCGGGCCGACAATGGGGCGAGTGCGACGGACAGCGTCAGTGCCAGCCCCAGCGCCAGCGAAGTCACGGCCGTGGGCAACAGCGCAGGCTGCAGCGCAGGCAGTACGGGGCGCACGTGCAGCGGCAAGGTCAGCGTCGATGATGGGAACAGGCAGGCCGGCAAGATGCAGCAGATCACGGCGCAGGAGCGGTTGGCGTGGGCCCAGAGGTGGGCTGAACTGAGTGGCGTGGCCACGCAGGACACGCCGGTCGGCGCATTGTATGTAGTGGCCACGCCAATCGGAAACGCGGCCGATCTGACGCTGCGCGCGCTCTGGGTCCTGTCGCTGGCCGATGCCATTGCCGCCGAAGACACGCGTGTGACACGGCAATTGCTCGAGCGTTTTGGCATCACGACGCCAACCTTGCTCGCGGCGCATGAGCACAACGAGCGGGCGGCGGCCGAACGCATCGTGGCCATGCTGCAGGCGGGGCAGCGCGTCGCACTGGTGACCGATGCCGGCACGCCGGGCGTGAGCGACCCCGGTGCCAAGATCGTGGCCAGTGTGCAGGCGGCGGGCCTGCGCGTGGTGCCGGTGCCGGGTGCCAGCAGCGTGCTCGCGGCGCTGAGCGCCGCTGGTCTCGACGGTCATGGCTTTCACTTCCTTGGCTTCCTGCCCACCGGCGCTGGCGAGCGCGCACGGACTCTTGAGCGCGCGGCCGGCACGGGCGAGGCCCTTGTGTTACTCGAGTCGCCGCATCGGCTCGCGGAGACACTGCACGCCGTGAGCGCGGCGCTTGCGCCGACGCGGCGCGTGGTGATCGCGCGCGAGATCACCAAGAAGTTCGAGACGATCAACAGTCTCGCGGCGGCCAACCTCACTGCGTTCGCGGCCGCGCACAGCGCGCGCGGCGAGTACGTCCTGCTAGTGGACGCCCAGGATGCGCCCGCCGCCAGCGACATTGACCCCACGACGCGCGCCTGGCTGCAGGCGCTCGCCGAGGCCCTGCCGCCTGCGAAAGCGGCCGGTATCGCGGCCAAGGCAACAGGGTTGCCGCGTGAGGCGCTGTATGCGGAACTGTCGCGCGGCAAGGCAGGCCGTGAGTAACCGCTCAAGCATGCGCGGCCCACACCGGTCGATCCTGCCGATCCGCGGCGGCGAACGACGCGGCAGCACCGCGCCCGGACCAACGCGCCGACGCGCGCTGCTGCGGTCGGTCGCTGCACTCGCGCTGCTGCCGTGGATCGGCGGTTGCGGCTTGGATAACGGACTGCCGTCGGACCTGGCCGCGCATCTGGCGGCCCACGGCGCTCCGATCCGCGCCACGCGGTCGCACGCGCCCCTATGGAGCAGGGCCGGCATCGTCTTCTGCGAGCGCAACCCCGTGCTGGAGGCCAGGATCGTTGCCGCCATCGGCCTCGCGCGGATCGAGCCGGGCGATTCGCGCTTCGGTCTGTACGCCAGCCAAGTACCCGACCGACCGATTGCGCTCTGGGGCATCCTTGGCCGCCCGACGTCGCTGCGGCTGCGCAACGGCGCCCAGTTCGAGTTGCTGTACCTGCTGATCAGCGACAACAGCGGGGTGCTGTTCGCCGAGTACGCCTACGGCTAGATCGGGCGCGTGCCGCGCATTGGCGCCGTCAACCCGGCACCGCCCTGATGATGCCGGCGACCGCGGCGGTGAGCTGCTTCACATACGGAATGTGCAGGAACTCATTGGGGCCATGGGCGTTGGAGTGCGGGCCGAGCACGCCGGTGATCAGGAACTGCGCGCGCGGAAACTTCTCGCCCAGCATGTTCATGAACGGGATGGTGCCGCCTTCACCGATCCAGGCCGCATCCTTGCCGAAGATGTTCCGCGAGGCCGCATCGGCCGCCTGCTTGAGCCAGGGTGCAATGGCCGGTGCATTCCAGCCGGTGGCGCCCCAGTCGGACTCGAAGGTGACCTTGGCGTTGTAGGGCACGTTTTCCGTGAGCAGCTTCTTCATGGTCGCCGTGGCGCGCTCGCCATCGACCGTCGGCGGAATGCGCAGCGACAGCTTGAAGGTGGTCTTCGGCCGCAGCACATTGCCGGCCGAGTCCACACTCGGAAAGCCTGCGGCGCCAGTCACTGACAGCGCCGGCCGCCAGGTGCGCGCGAGGATGCCTTCGACCGGATCCGTGGTGGTCGGCATGGCGTGCGAGTGCGTGGGCACAGGCATGGGCAGCGCGTCTTCCACCGCCGGCCCGTGATTGCATCCCACCCAAGGAAACTCCTTCCACACCTGGTCGCCCAAAATGGCGCCGGCCGTTTGCGCCTGCTGCAGCCGCTCGGCCGGGATCTCGGCATGGAACACCGGATCGACCACGCGGCCGGTGGCCGGATCATCAAGGCGATTGAGCAACTGGCGCGCGATGCGCATCGAGCTTGGCACGAGACCACTGGCCTTGCCCGAGTGCACGCCCTCGGTCAGTACCTCGACCGTCATGGTGCCGCCGACCAGTCCGCGCAGCGAGGTGGTGACCCACAGCTGCTCATAGTTGCCGCAGCCCGAATCCAGGCCCGCCACCAGTGCCACGTCGCCAAAACGCGGCGCCAGCAGATCTAGGTAGGCCGGCAGATCCGGCGAGCCTGACTCTTCGCAAGTCTCGATGATCCCGACGCAGTGCGGCCGCGGTGCGCCCTGGGCATCGAGCGCAGCGATGATGGTGAGCGCCGCGTAGATCGCATAGCCGTCGTCGGCGGCGCCGCGGCCATACAGCTTGCCGTTTTCGATGACCGGTTTCCACGGCCCAAGGTCCTCGCGCCAGCCCACCATCTCGGGCTGCTTGTCCAGGTGTCCGTAGAACAGCACCGTCTTCGCATTGCCGAAGGTGCCGGTGGCCGGCACGTCGAAGAAGATGCAGGGCGTCTTGCCCTCGAGCGCCACGATCTCGAGCTTCAGTCCGTTGATCTTCTGCGCAGCGGCCCAGGCATGCGCTTCCTTGATGACCGCTTGCAGATGCCCATGCGCGGCCCAGCTTGCGTCGAAGCCCGGGCTCTTGGCGGGCACCTTGACGTATTCCACAAGGCGCGGCACGAGATCTTCGTCCCAGCGACGGTCGGTAAAAAGCTTCAGGTCGGCGAGGTTCATGGCGGGCTCCGGGTGTGTGGTCGGATCGACCAGACGCGAGTCAGTTTAGGCCCGCGGCTGCGGCGGCGGCGCGAACTCCCCACGCTGGTAGAACAGCGTGCCGAAAAGCGGGTGCGACACCCGCAGCAGCACCTGGAAGCGATCCGCATCGATGCTCTTGTGCAGCAGCTCAAACCGCGCGGCGAGCCACGCCGGCAACCGCCAGCGCCGATCCATGATCCGCACGAAGTAGCCGTCATCGGCAAAGAGCAGCGCGCCATCCGGTTGCGCTTCGAGCTTCAGCGCCATGCCAAGTCCGAGCGGAAACTGTTCGTGCAGAAGTGGCGCAGCCGCAAACAGCGAGCGGAAGGCAAAAACGCTGCCGTCGGCAAAGCGGTACAGCCGCTCCTTGTGAAAGGCTGGACCGCGCGCCTCGATGCGAAAGACGAAAGCCACGTCGCGCGAGCAGCGCGCCGGCAGCAGGTGCAGCGGCCGCAGCAGCAGCGCGAGCAGCGCGCCGGCAGCAGGTGCAGCGGCCGCAGCAGCAGCGCGAGCAGCGCGCCGGGCAGCGAGCAGCAGACCTGCTGCATCGTGCCGGCGAAGACCATTGCATGATGATCGAAGCGGCGGGCGATGGCGGGATGCAGTGGCCCCGAGTGTCCCTGCGTCAGCGCGCCTTGCAGGACCGTGGAAAAGGTCGGCGCGGCCGCGTCTGACCGAGCACCGGCGGCCGCCGGCCGCGGGCGCCCTGCGCGGTCGGCGATCCGCTTGTCGAGGCGCAGCGGCCACGCCGGCACGCGACGCGCCCCAAGACCCGGCGCGGTGCCGGTCCATGCGAACTCGGTGTGCTGTCGCGGATTCATCTGCGAGCCGGCGCAAGAGGCGTGGGTCAGGCTCGCGCATCGGTCATGGCCTTTCGCCGTGCGTGGCCATCCGCCCTGTGCGACCCTATGCGAGATCCATCAGCGCGGCTCGCAACGTTGGGTAGCGGAACGCGAAGTCGCTGCGCGCCAGCACGCGGCTGTGCACCCGCGGGCCGTCGACGAAGAGCGTGGCCATCTCGCCCAGCACCGCGCGCAGCAGCGCGGCCGGCGCGCGCAACCCGCGCGGCCGATGCAGCGCATGTGCGAGCGCCTGCGCGAAGTCGCGCCAGGTCGGGCACTCGGGCGCGACCGCGTTGACCGCACCGATCAGACGCGCATCGGCCACCGCGCGCGCGATGAGCCGCAGCGCGTCGTCCAGATGAATCCACGCGAGCCGCTGCTCACCGCCGCCAAGCGTCATGGCGCCCAGCAAGCGCGCCGCCCGCGCGAGCGCCGGCCAGGCGCCACCGCTTCGACCGAACACCAGACCGAAGCGCAGCGCGACAAAGCGCACCTCGCGCACCAGCAGCGCGTCGCGCACGGCCTCGGCCTTCGCACACAGCGCCGCGGCGAAGCCGTTGCCCGGCGGCGCAGCTTCATCGACGCTGCGCGCGGCAGGCCCGTAGTAGCCGACGGCGGAGGCCTGCACCCACACGGCCGGCCGCTGGCGTGCGCGCACGACGAAGGCGAGCAGATCTTCCGCGCCCTCAGTGCGGCTGCGGGTCAGCAGCGCCTTGCGTGCTGCACTCCAGCGCGGCCCGACGACAGGTGCGCCGGCCAGATGAATCACCGCGTCGAAAGCCTCGTCGTCGGCCAGCTCGCGCGCGCTGCGCAGGGCGCGCACGCGGGCGCCGAACTGGATCGCGGCGGCCAGCGGGCGGCGCGAAATGACCGTCACCTCGTGCCGGCCCTCAAGCAGCGCCCGCACCAGCGCCGAGCCGATGAAGCCGGTCGCCCCGGTCACCAGCACGCGCCGGTGCGGCGCGCCCAGGTCGAGCTTGACCGATGGCGCCAGCCGCGTGATCTGCCAAGCCGCCAGCGCATCGCGCACGCCAGACACCGCAACGCCGAGCGCGGCGCAGGACAGCAACCACGACAGCAGGCCACGATCGACCAGGAGCAGCGCGCTCGGCTGCGCCCACCAGGCCGGAAAGACGGTCGCCAGCAGCGCGAAGGCCGCACCGCCGTTGATCGCCAGCAGCGTATGCGTGATGCGCTCGGACGCCGGCAGCAAGCGCGAGCGGTCTTCTTCCACGAAGTCGCACAGCGTCAAGACCACTTCCACCAACACGACCGAGATCAGCGCCAGCAGCCAGAAGCCGGCGAAGTCGAACCAAGCGAGGCCGGCAAAGACCACGGCATACAACAGCGCCCGTGCGGCATGCAGGGCAAGTTCACGTCGCGCCGTGGGGCTGCGCGGCTGGGCCACGGTTACTTCGTGATGCCACAGCGTGTCGAAGGCGCCGAGCAGCGCTTGCGCGACCAGCAACCAGAGCGCGAGTTCGAGCATGGCGAGCCTCCTACGACCAAGCGCGCGGCGCGACGGCGCAATTCGCGTCGCAGCGGCCGTAGCCGAGTGCCAGCAGCCGGCCGGAGACGGGCACGCGATGTCGCGCGAGCCAGGCATAGAAGCGGTCGAACGCGGGCCGCAGCACGGGCCAGCCGGTGGGTGCGAGCAGCCAGCCTAGCCCGGATGTTTCACCAGTCACTGTTGTATGGGCCTGGTGGAGCAAGTGACCGTGCCATTTGGGCGTTTC
>JBIIZX010000130.1:0-8077 GCA_044346055.1 Burkholderiaceae bacterium
CGACGCGGCCAGCTTGCGCTCAAGTGCTCGCCGATGCCAACGGGCATCGGCTGCGCCCCTGCGGGGCACGCTGCGGCTGGCAGGCCGCAGCCGCTCAGCCGGCGCGACGCATGCGTCGCGAAACCCCGGCTTCGCCCTCTCGCACAATCTGGCTCGCGCCGGCGCCGCGCAATTCCCGCGTCCCTGATGAAACATCCGGGCTAGGGACCGATTGGCTTCAGCCGGCGGGCGGTGCCAGCAGCGCGTAAGCCCGCTCGCGCACCAGGCGATGAATCACGGCCCGCCGGTGCAGGAACAGGGGCACGAACAGGACCAGCGCGCCAGCCACCACGATGAGGGGGTTGTAGTGCGCCAGCCTCTCGCCCAGCGCATAGGCGGCCAATGCGAGCGCCAGCAGTGTCAGCGCCCAGCCGGCCAGCACCGAGAACTGCTCGTTGGCCTCTTCGCAGGCGCCATCGATGACGCGCTCCTGCTCGGAGCGCGGAAAGCGCGACAGCTCGGCAAAGCGATACCAGGGAAGCACGAACGGCGGGCGAACTGGTTCGCGGCGGCTTGCATTAACCGAGGACATGGCGGCTCCCAGCGCCCCAGCGGCGCCGACGCATTCTGCACGTGGCGAGCAGCGCCGGCTTGCGCCGGATCAGGTCTTGTCCGGCGTTGGGGCGACCGGCGCGATCAGCGGCCGACGCCGCCGCACGCCGCCGTTCGACGTCGCCCCCAGAGATGTGGACGCCAAGGCACGCGCCTCAATGTTCCCGGGACGTGAGGCGCTGCCCAAGTTGCGCCAGCGCTCGGTCGCGGTCGGCCCGTTGCCCTTGTTCTGCGCCCGCCCGCCGGGCCGCGCCAAGGGCGGGCGCCTGACCAATCCACTTTGCGTGCACGTGCGGCCGCGCAGCGGTCGCGTACAGGCAAAGTGCTCGCACTATCCCCAGCGCTGCCGAGCCAGCTCTGCACCCTTAGAGATCGCTTCGAGCTTTTTGCGCGCCACCTCGCGGTCCATGGGCGCCATGCCGCAGTTGGTGCAGGCAAGAAGGTGTTCGCGCGGCACGAACTGCAGGGCGACGCCGATTGTGTCGGCCACTTGCTCGGGTGTTTCGATCTCGTCGCTCGCCACATCGATCACGCCCACCAGCACGTCCTTGCCCTTGAGCAGCGCCATCAGGTGCGGCGGCACGTGCGAGTGGTAGCACTCGAGCGACACCTGCTTGATGGAGCTGGCCGCAATCGCCGGGAAGATCTTCTCGTACTGGCGCCACTCCTCACCGAGCGCTTTTTTTCCAGTCGATATTGGCCTTGATGCCGTAGCCGTAGCAGATGTGCACGGCCGTCGTGCACTTGAGCCCCTCGGCCGCCTTTTCCAGCGCGGCGATGCCCCACACCGGTACCTCGTCCAGGAACACGTTGAACGCCGGTTCATCGAACTGCACCACGTCCACGCCGTCCTTTTCGAGCCCGCGCGCTTCCAGGTTCAGCAATTCTGCAAACGCCATGGCCATGGCGACCTTGTCGCCATAGAAGCGATCGGCCACGGTGTCGGCGATCGTCATCGGCCCCGGCAGCGTGAACTTGATCTTCTTGGCGGTGTGCGCGCGCATCAGGCGCGCTTCGTCCTGATGCACGCGGCCTTTCAGCTTCAGCGGCCCCACCACCTGCGGCACCATCGCCTTGTAGCGATCGCCGCGGATGCCCATCTCGACCTTGTGCTCGAAATCGATGCCATCGACGAACTCGAGAAACCCGTGCACGAAGTGCTGGCGCGATTGCTCGCCGTCGGTCACGACGTCCAGCCCCGCGTCCTCCTGCAGCTTCAGCCACAGCAGCGTCGCATCGCGCTTGGCGGCGGCGAGATCCGCCCCCTGCGCCTTCCACTGCGGCCACAGCTTGTGCGTCTCGGCCAGCCATTCGGGCTTGGGCAGGCTGCCGGCAAGGGTTGCAGGAAAGAGCGTGGGACGCATCTGGTTTTCTCCATTGGGGGAGGTGATGCTAGACCACTGGCGCGGCGAGTCCAACAAGTTGGCGCAGAAGTCCCGGACCAGCCCCGCTAGAGACGCGGGAGAACTGCATCCAGAACTCCTGAAGCGCGCCGCACGACGTGTTGCGCGAGGGAATCACGCGGGCGACGTTCGCTCACACTGCAGTGCCGCCCGCGGCAGCGGTGATGCCACACCTACACAGCGCCGACCGAGCGTGCTCAGTCGACGTGCGCCGGGCGATGCGCTTCAGGAAAATTAAACGATCAGCCGACCGGGGCGGCGCCGTAGAGGAAGAGCATTGCGTGGTACAGCCCCAGCAGGGCGCCGCAGCCCACTCCGTAGAAAAACAAGCTCGCGCGGCTGGCGGAACTGCTCACCCAGGGCGGTGCACAGGATGCCCCAGGCGATGGCGATCAGTGCTTCGCCGGCAGTCACTGCATCGGTGCCGCCGGGCAGGTTGCCGAGCATGCCGACGAAGAACGTCCAGATCAGCACGGCAACGGCAGCGGCGAACGTGTGCTTGCAGGAGTTGAGCGGACGCAGCGAGTGGCCAAAGGCCTTCATGTGCGTCGCGTGCTTGGCGGCAGGTTGAGCGGAAGCGGCCTGCGTCGTCGTTCGGGCTAACGAGCGAGGGCGACTGTGAGTTGTCGCGTGAGTCCGGGTATTTGCATCGGAGAGTGATGCGCAAGGTCCGCCAAGCCTGGCAAGCAATTGGAGTCGGTGACAGGCTCGCGGAGACGACCTGCGACCGCGTGTTCAGGCAGCCCGTCGCGTCGGCGTATTGCGCGCGATGCTGCTCGGCTTTACCTCGGCGCGGGCGGCCAGGCCGTCAAAGGTGACGGCGAGCAGGTGTTCAACGATTTCGTCATCGCCGTACTGGCCACCCAGCTTCAGATAGTCCAGCACCGGATCGCAGCTGCGTGCAAACAGTGTGAGCAGCAGCACGTCCAGCGGCAGGTCACTGGCGATCTCTCCCTCCGCCTGCGCCGCGCCGATCCAGCCCGACAGCGCCTCTGTGATCTGCTGCAGACGCTCGACATACGGCGAATGCCGCATCAGCGAGTCGCGCAGGGTCGAGCGCGTGGACGGCAAGAGCGGCATGGTGCCGCGCAGATGCTGCTGCAGCGCCCAGCGCAGAACGCCGCGCAACCGCTCCCCTGCGCTCAGCGACGCCGGCTGCGCCTGGATCACTGCCAGCGTGCTGTCGAGCAGCCGGACCATGGCAGCGGCGGCCAGCGCTTCCTTTGATTCGAAGTGCTTGTACAGGCTCGGCTTTGCGATGCCCACGGCGGCGGCCACCTCATCCACAGTCATGAGGTCATAGCCCTTCTCCGCCAGCAGGCCATTGACGGCCTGCAGGATCAGGTCCTCGCGCAGCCGCAGCTGCTGTTCTTTCAGTGAGAGTTTTTCCATAACAACTAAGCGGTACTGGATTTTACTGACTAGTACAAAAACGCTACTAATCGGTTAAAGTGGCGCCAGTTTGAACTGATTAGTTCAAACGATGACCAACAGAGTAACCAACTTAAACCAGTTAGTAGTTCCGCCGACTGCGCGCCCGTCGAAGGACAACGCCCCCGGATTATCGGCGGCGCGGGCTGCAAGCGACGGCTCTTCCCATCCCGGAGATAGCCCAATGTTGCAGAAACGTTTATTCCTTGCCGCGCTCGCCAGCGTGGCTGCGGCCGGCCTGCTTGCCGCTTGCGGCGGCGACGATGACCACAACCCGCCGCCGCCACCACCGGCACCGACCGCCAATTTGCGCGCCATCCACGCCTCGGCCGACACGCCGGCGGTCGATGTGTTCATAGCCGGCAACCGTGCCCTGGCTGGCGTGACATTCGGTCAGGCCTCCGGCTTCAATGCGGTGCCTGCCGGTGCGACCCGCGTGCAAGTGAGCCTGGCCGGGCAGCCCGCGAGCGCCGCGGCAATTGACGTCAACCCAACCCTTGCGGCCGGTCGCGACTACACCGCCATCGCCGTAGGCAGCGGCAGCACCGGCACTACCCGCCTGCAAGCCGTGCTGATCGACGATGTCGGCACCGCCCCGGCCGCCGGCCAGGCCAAGGTGCGCGTTGTGCACGGCGCGCCCGCCGTGCCCAACGTCGACATCTTCGTCACGGCGCCAACCGATGCGCTGCCCGGCACGCCGACCATCGCCAACCTTGCCTTCGCCGGCCAGGCCCCGGCGGCTGGCAGTGCCGCGCTCGCGGTGCCTGCGGGCAACTACCGCATCCGCGCCCGTGTCACCGGCCAGACCGCCATCGCCTTCGACTCCGGCACGATTGCCATCCCCGCCAACGGTGATCTGGTGCTGGTTGCCGTGCCGGATGCCGGCCCCAGCCTGTCGCCGATCCAGCTGCTGCTCGCGGTCAAGGGCGGCACGGCGGCGTTCATTCGCGACGGTCGCGCAGCCCTGCGCGTGGCGCATCTGTCGCCCAATGTGCCGGCCGTGGATGTGTTCCTGAAGGCGCCGGGTGAGGCCAATGCCGCTGGCAATCGCGCGCTGAGCAACGTGACGTTCCCCAACGATTCGGGCTTCCTGAACGTGGCCGCTGGCACCTATGACGCCTCGGTCGCACTGGCTGGCAGCCTGAACGGCGTCATCAACCTCAACGGCGCCGCCCTGGCGCGTGGCGCCAGCACCAGCGTATTCGCCATCGGCCTGCTCAACGGCACGGGCGCGCAGGCGCTGCAACTGAAGGCGTTTGCCGATGACCGCGCGCCGATCGCTGGCAAGGCCAAGGTGCGCGTGATCCATCTTTCGCCCGATGCACCCGCGGTTGATGTCGTGGTCCTGAGCGGCGGTGCGATTGCCGCCCGCCCGGTGACCAACCTCAGCTACTCGAACGCCACCACAACAGCGCTGTCGCTCGACCCCGGCACCTACACGCTGGCCGTCGTGCCCACCGGTGCCGCCACCCCGGTGCTGCCGAGCGCCGCTGGCGTGCCGGTGACGCTGGCAGCCGGCGACGTGGTGACCATCGCCGCCATCGGCGCGCTGTCCACCCCGGGCGCGGCGCCGTTCCAGTTCAAGGTTCTCAATGACAAGTAGGGCGTGACAAGTGCAGCGCGGCTGTTGAGTCGCGCTGCACAACTCGCGTCGAGCATTTCGCGCCAATCAAGTCCCGGCAAGCAACCGCTTGTCATTCTCATGGAGTCATCGCAATGAAGAAACTGTTGTTCGCGTTTGCCACCACCGCCCTCATCTCGACCGGTGCCTTTGCCAAGGACATCGTCGAGACGGCCGTCGCCGCTGGCCAGTTCAAGACGCTGGCCACCGCCCTGCAGGCGGCCGGCCTGGTTGACACTCTCAAAGGCCCCGGCCCGTTTACGGTGTTTGCACCCACCGATGCGGCCTTCGCCAAGATCCCCAAGGCGGATCTGGACGCGTTGCTGAAGGACAAGGCCAAGCTGACCGCGGTGCTGACCTACCACGTGGTGCCCGGCCGCGTGCTGGCCAAGGACGTCAAGGCGGGCCCCGTCAAGACGGTGCAGGGCAGCTCGCTGACCGTGAAGACCGACGGCGGCAAGGTCAGGGTCGACAACGCGACCGTGACGCAGACAGACATCGTGGCCAGTAACGGCGTGATCCACGTGATCGACAGCGTGCTGCTGCCCAAGTAACGCGCACTTTGCAGCAAGCGGCGGCGCGGCTTCTCCCCCCTCATCCGCGCGCCGTCGTTTCTTCTGGCATCAGGCACGAGCTGACTGGCTCGTGACTTGATGCCTTTTTTTTCGCCTGGACTTGTGGCGGGTCTAGGCGCGTCCCTTCCGCAGACGCTTTCCTGCCCTTTCCTGTGCCTCGCGTGAGCCACGAATACCCCTGCCGGCGGCGAAACCAGGCGCCGCCAGCAGCACCACTGTTGCGTGGAATCAACGCCAGGATGTAACGAGGTTGGTTACCGTTGCACCTGCGCGGGCACTGACGGGCCGAAGAGCGCCAGCACCGCATCGAGACGGGCCAACGGCCCGGCGGAGAGGACACTTGAATACGACCACTTCCAGTGCATCGGCGCCGCCAGGCGCTGCTCCCGGCGTGATCGCGCCCAGTTCGATCCAGGCCTGGCTGCTGGCGTGCCGGCCGCCGTCGCTGTTCGTGGCCGTTAGCCCGGTGCTGCTCGGCGCGGCGCTCGTGTTCGAGCGCACCGGCCAGATCAACCTGGGCTTTGCTTTGCTGGCACTGGGGTGCAGCGTGCTCATCCAAATCATCAGCAACCTGCAGAACGATGTCGGCTACACCCTGCGCGGGGCCGAGAGGCACGGTCGCAAGGGCATGCCGCGCGCAACCTCGCTCGGCCTGCTGACGGTGGCACAGGTGCGGCGCGCGATCGTGCTGCTGGTCGGACTCACCGTGCTGCTGGGCCTGCCGCTGGTCGAGGCGCGGGGTTGGCCGGCACTGGTTATCGGCGTCGCCTCCATCACGGCCGCGCTGGCCTACATGGGCGGCCCGCGGCCGATTGCCTACACGCCGCTGGGCGAGACCTTCGTGTTCCTGTTCTTCGGGCTGGTGGCGGTGGTTGGCACCGACTACGTGCTCACCGGCGAGGCCGTGCCGCATTCAACCTGGCTGGCGGCGGTGGCGCTCGGTGCGCTGTCGGCCGCAGCACTGAACGTCAACAACTATCGCGACGTGGCGCATGACGCCGAGGTCGGCCGTCGGACCTTTGCGGTGGCCTACGGCGCACCCACCGCGCGGCTGTTCTATGCGGCGGGCCTGGTGCTGCCCTTCGTGCTGCTGCTGCCCATTGCCTGGCTGGGCCGCGCGCCGCTGCTGCTGGCGCCACTGGTGCTCGTGCCGCTTGCCGCGCGCCTGTGGCGCGAGTTTGCGCACTGCCCGGGAGGTGCTGCCTACACCGGCGTGCTGGTGCGCACCTTTGTGCTCGAGCTGCAATTTGCTGCGCTGCTGGCCGCTGCCGCCGTGGCTTCGCGCGGGCTGACATGGCTGGCATGAGGCGCGGCGGCCTGCTTGGCCTACTCGACCCACCAGGTCTGCCCGATCTGACCAACCTGTCCCGCCGCCGCCTGCTGGCTGCCGCGGCCGCCTTGCCGCTGGTCGCGCGCGCCGGCGCAACGAGCGCAGCGGCGTTCCCCGCGCGCAGCGTGCGCATTGTGGTGCCGTATTCGGTGGGCATCGGCCCCGACGTGGTGGCGCGAACGGTGGGCATGGAACTGGAGCGGCGCTGGAACCAGCCGGTGGTGATCGACAACAAGCCCGGCGCCTCCGGCATCGTCGCCTTCAACGAACTGCGCCAGAGCCCGCCCGACGGCCACACGCTGTTCGTCGGCGACACCGGCTCTCTGGCCGTGAACCCGCTGATCCACGCCACGCTGCCCTACGACGTCGAGCGCGACATCGCGCCCATCACCACGCTGTTTCGCGCGACCTTTGTGCTGCATGTGAGCAGCAAGGGCCGCTTCAACTCACTGGCCGAGCTGATGGCGCAGGCGCGCAAGGCGCCGCGCTCGGTCAGCTACGCCTCGTTCGGCAACGGCCATCCATCGCACGTGGCAGTGGAGACCTTTGCACGCGCCGCCAACCTTGACCTGCTGCACGTGCCGTTCAAGGATGGCGGCACGCAGCTGTCGGCGGTGGCCAATGGCGATGTCGACTTCACCACCCTGTCGATGCACACGGTGATGCCGCTCATCAAGGCCGGGCGGCTGAAGCCCTTGGCAGTGGCCGCGCGCACCCGTCTGGCCGACTACCCCGACCTGCCCACCTTCGCCGAGGCCGGCGGCCCCGCGGTGGAGATGCGCCCCTGGGCCGGCCTGGTCGCGCGCACCGGCACCCCCGCCCCGATCCTCGAACAACTGCACCGCGACCTGATGCTGGCGCTCGCAAGCGATGCCGTGCGCGAGCGCATCGAAGGCGCCGGCTTCCAGCTGGTGCCGAGCACGCCGCAGCAGATGCGCGATCTGATCGCCGCCGACGTGGCGCTGTACTCGCCGCTCGTGCGCGAAGGCAGGGTCGCGCGCGTCTAGCCCGGATATTTCACCAGTATGAGGTCAGCGGCCACGTGCTTACGCGCGTTGTCAGAGGAGAACGAGGCCTGCAGACAACCGAGGATCGCCGATGCCAAAGTGTACGCAAGACAAGATCG